>NZ_JAMXSE010000013.1:0-141016 GCF_024124685.1 Pseudoalteromonas sp. OANN1 | reverse complement strand
ACTCAACGTGTGAAGTTGAGATTGTGATACCACGCTCACGCTCTTCTGGAGCGTTATCGATTGATGCGAAGTCTTTTGCTGTACCACCGTATACTTTTGCAAGTACGTTAGTGATTGCTGCAGTTAGAGTTGTTTTACCGTGGTCAACGTGGCCGATAGTACCAACGTTTACGTGCGGTTTTACGCGTTCAAACTTTTCTTTTGCCATGACGAAACCTATAAGTTTTGTGTATCTAGATTACATATAAAAATAATCCACGACGAGTGTGGATTAGAATTATTCAGTCTATTATAAATATTTTTTCGACAATTCAAAGGAAGTATTTGAGAAGATTCTTCGGAGACTGGTGCTGATAGGCAGATTTGAACTGCCGACCTCACCCTTACCAAGGGTGCGCTCTACCAACTGAGCTATATCAGCACGCCAGACGAACTGGAGCGGGCAGCGGGAATCGAACCCGCATCATCAGCTTGGAAGGCTGAGGTAATAGCCATTATACGATGCCCGCTTTAGGAACCTGTTCTTAACTACCTCTAACCGTCAAGAATAAAGTGGTGGAGGGAGCTGGATTCGAACCAGCGAAGGCTGAGCCGTCAGATTTACAGTCTGATCCCTTTGGCCGCTCGGGAACCCCTCCACGTAAAATTCTTTCCTAAAGCATCCTATACAAGATAGGGTAAAAAGATGGTGCCGACTATCCGAGTCGAACGGATGACCTACTGATTACAAGTCAGTTGCTCTACCAACTGAGCTAAGTCGGCACTGCTTTAGTACGGGGCGAGATATTAGAGCAACCATTGACTTGATGCAACAGGAATATGCAAAAAAATTTAAATTTATTGTTCAAACGCTCAGTTTTAAGCCAATCCCATGACATTTTTACAGTTATTGTGGGTTTTTCCACCAAACTGACAGCCCTTTGAATACCAAAAGGTCATCAAAAACCGCTGACTCGATATGGTTTTTAATTAACTCGCCATATCCACCTGCGCACAATACCAACGCAGACTCATTATTAAGTTGCTGTTTTGCACTATGGACGAGTCCAAGCGTTGCGGCTAACGCACCATTTTTCACCGCTTCAGGTGTATTTTTAGCAAATTCTGCGGCAAACGGCGTGTTCTCATCACAAAATACCCGCTCTGCACGCGCGGTAATACTGGAAATCATGAGATCGATACCTGGCAAAATCCACCCGCCCATGTGTATTCCTTGCGCAGTCACTACATCAACCGTGGTCGCAGTGCCAGAATCAATCACGATTATATCTTGCGTTGGATATAGAGCATGCGCGGCAAGTACCGCGAGCCACCTATCAATCCCCAAATTTTTAAAACTAGGATAGGCACAAGTTACCCCAGCTCGCCTTGGCGATACGTGTGCTTGTTCGAGCACAAGACCAAACTCAGAGGCGCGACTTTCCACCCACTGTAATCCCGCTCCCTTACCAACCTGAGAGCAGACAATTGCAGTTAGCTTTTGCCATTCAATATCACTTTCTTTTACAGGACTAATACGGCGTTCATGCTCAAGCGCATATTTAACTGCAGTATTACCTACGTCAATTAGCAGTTTCACGATATCACCTTTCTTAACGAAATTTCACCGCCATAAAAAGCTTTAAGCTCACCATCTTGCCTAAGCAATAAGCCCCCTTGCATATCGATGCCTTCACAGATCCCACGCCATTCTCTCTGTCCTGTACTCAAGGTCACTGCGTCACCTTTAAAGGCATTTAGACCATTCCACTCGGTCACCATTTCGCTTAGTCCAGACTCTTTATACTGGGCAAGACGCTCAGACAAAGAGTGAGTGAGCTGCACCACTAACTGATTTTTATCAATTTGGCCTAAGTGCGTTTGCAGATCTGTCCAAGCTTGGTCGATGTGTTTAGAGGCTGATTCTGGCATGCATATATTTAGCCCAATCCCAATCACAAGATGGCAAGGCCCTTCTACTTGCCCCTCTAGCTCAACCAAAATCCCCGCCAGTTTTTGCTGGTTGAGATATATATCGTTTGGCCATTTTAATTCAACGGAAATACCATAAAGGACCTTTAACGCATCATATACCGCAAGTCCTACAGCAATAGATAAGCCCATCGCGGCTTGCATACCAGCGTCAAACTGCCAATAATAACTGTAATAAAGGTTAGCACCAAAGGGCGATTGCCATACCCGACCTCTGCGCCCTCTGCCAGCTTGCTGCATTTCTGCCACCAAGACATGGCCTGAGCCCATATTCTGTTTGTCCTGCAAACGACGCATTAGCTCGCTATTCGTTGAGTCTATAATTGCGTGATATTCGATAGGACACTCACTTTGAAACTGCTGTTGCCATAGAGTATTCAACTTACTTTGATGAATAAGCGGTAAGTTATAATTGAGTTTATAGCCGCGGCCATTGACTCGAAAAATATCCACGCCCATCTCTTGCAACGCCGCTATATGCTTCGCAATAGCCGCGCGACTAATACCTAATTGTTCGCCAAGTTCTTGCCCTGAGACAAATTCTCCTTTATTCAAGGCTGCTAAAATCGTTTGCTTTTTATGATCAGGCGTTTTCATGGCATTCCACACTTTGCAACTGACATTCACCATGCTTTGTTATAAGGCGCACTTCATGCTCGAGTAACACAGCAAATTTTTGCCAAACGGTTTGCTGAATATGGCTCACTAACTGTGTTAAATCTTCGCCGGTGCTGCCACCACTATGAACAAGTACCAGCGCTTGTTTCTCATACACACGAATGGCTCCACGGTGACAGCCTTTTAGACCCGCTTTGTCAATTAACCAGCCAGCCGCAAGTTTTACATGGTCATTGTCCACATCAAACGCTGGCACCTCAGGAAATTTACTTTTCAACTGAGCTGCAAACGCCCTATCAACCACTGGGTTTTTAAAAAAGCTCCCGGCATTTGCAAGTGTCGCAGGATCGGGCAATTTACTGTTTCTGGTAACTATCACCGCTTCACAAATCTCTTGTGCAGTTGCTGTATCACTCAAGCTTTGTAGTGGGCCATAACTTAACGTTGGCTGCCAACGTTTAGGCAGTGTAAATGTCACTTCTGTAATCACAAACTTATCTTTTAGGCGGTGTTTAAAGACCGAATCTCGATAGCCAAATTCACACTCTGCATTTGTTAATGTAGTGAAGCGCCGCTCGACAATATCAAATCCTCTAACGGCAGTGATAAATTGAGATACTTCAACACCGTAGGCGCCGATATTTTGTACCGGCGCCGCGCCAACGGTACCAGGGATCAACGCGAGATTTTCTAATCCGTCAATTCCGTTATCAAGCAGCTTTGTAACGAGCTGGTGCCAGTTTTCTCCAGCAGCGACTGTAACGATGTAATCATCATCTTGTTGCTCGATATCGACACCTAAGGTCGCAAGCTTAATAACGGTTCCAGCATAGTCTTCCAGAAAAATGGTATTACTCCCTTCCCCAATTAAAAAGAAAGGACGACTGAAATCGAGCTCAACCAGCGTATGTGGATCTGTGATAACGATAAGGGACTCGCAACCCGACGGCAGCGAAAAAGTGTGATAAGACTGCAAACTAGTCACTGCAGCACCTTGCCAATATTAACTAAACTGGCGCTAGTGTAGCGCATTGCCCTGACTTACGCATTAACGTCATCTTGCCCACCATTTTATGTAACCCATCGGCTTATACTGTTTAAATGGTCAGAAATTAGTTATGTTAGCCGTTCTAATTGGGAATATTCTTTTTATAAGAGCAGCATTATGATTAAACTTTCGGCACTTACGCTCAGCCTTGCCATGGCTGGCCTTGTCCACACTGCTGATGTAAACGCAGCCGTTGACCAACACACTTACGCCAATCTTAACGATGTTATTACCACACACTTGCATTTAGACCTAGACGTTGACTTTGAAGATAAGCAGCTAGAAGGTTTTGTTGAACACACACTAGATTGGCTGAATCGCCAAGCAAGAACGCTGGTACTAGATACGCGTGACCTCGAAATCGACAAAGTGATGTATCAAGGTAAAGATGATAAATGGCATACCGCCAAGTTTGATCTTGCCAAGCGCGATGATGTGAAAGGTGCTAAGTTAACTATTCACTTTAAAGAGCAAGCAAAAAAAGCACGTATTTATTACAACAGCTTGCCAGTAGCATCAGGTCTACAGTGGTTAACACCGCAGCAAACCGCAAGTAAATCTCACCCATTTATGTATAGCCAATCTCAAGCTATTCATGCTCGTAGTTGGATCCCTGTGCAGGATACGCCAGCAATGCGTGTGACTTACTCTGCTCGCGTACATACGCCTAAAGATGTACGTGCGGTAATGAGTGCGGACAATACCGGCGCATTGATCAAAGATGGCGATTATTGGTTTGATATGCCGCAAGCTATCCCACCGTACCTAATTGCAATTGGTGCAGGTAACCTTGAATATAAAGAGATGTCGCACCAAACTGCGATTTTTGCAGAACCGCAAATCCTCGATGCCTCTGTTGCTGAGTTTAATGATACGCAAGCGATGATCGATAAAACCAATGCCATGTATGGTGAATACGCTTGGGGTAGATACGACCTGCTCATGTTGCCGCCTAGCTTCCCGTTTGGTGGTATGGAAAATCCACGCCTGTCATTTATCACGCCAACTGTAGTTGCCGGTGACAAAAGCTTAGTAAACCTAATCGCCCACGAGCTAGCGCACTCTTGGTCTGGCAACTTAGTGACCAACGCGACGTGGGAAGACCTATGGCTAAATGAGGGTTTCACCTCTTACGTTGAAAACCGTATTATGGAAGAAGTGTTTGGTCGTGACCGCGCGGTGATGGAACAAGCACTTGACGCTGCAGGCCTACGCGCACAACTTAAAACTATTGCCGCCCCTGATACACGCATGAATTTAGAGCTTAATGGCCGCGACCCTGACGATGCGTTTAGCTCTGTACCTTACACTAAAGGTCAATTATTCCTTATTTATCTAGAAGAAAAGTTTGGTCGTGACAAGTTCGACAAGTTTGTTAAAACCTACTTTAACACTTTCTCTTTTAAATCTCTGACTACTGATGAATTCGTCGCGTACTTAGACAAAAACTTGCTACAGCAATATCCTGGTATCGTGAGCTTAGAAAAAGCCAAAGAGTGGATTTATGAGCCAGGCTTGCCAAGCGACGCACCGAACCCAACTTCTGATGCTTTTGAAAAAGTGGATGCGCTAACTCAAGCTTGGTTAAAAGACGAGAAAACACTTGCAGATTTACCGACCGACGCTTGGACAGTACATGAGTGGCTGCACTTTATTAATAACTTACCAAGAGATCTCGCCATCGAGCGTATGGAAGCATTGGACAAGGCATTTAAGCTGACGCAATCGACCAACGCTGAACGCGCTTTTGCTTGGTATATGCTAGCAGTAGGTAACGGCTACCAAGCTATTTACCCAGACCTTGAGAAGCATCTAGTAAGTATTGGTCGTCGCAAGCTTATTGTGAATTTATACAAGTCTCTCATTAAGAATGGCAAGCGTGACTGGGCTTACCGTGTTTATCAACAAGCACGTCCAGGATACCACCCACTTGCTCAAGGCACCATCGACGCCTTATTTGAATAATACATTTCAAAAACAAAAAGAGCGCTTCAATAAGCGCTCTTTGCTATTTTAAGTTTAAGTTCAAACTTAAATTACTTGTGATATTGACGGCTAAATTCGTGAACCGAATTGATGAAAACACCTGCATTTTCAGGGTCAACATCAGGCGTAATGCCATGGCCTAAGTTAAAGACATGACCATTACCTTCGCCAAAACCAGCTAAGATATGCTGAACTTCTTCACGAATACGCTCATGGGTACCGTGTAGCATTGAAGGATCCATATTACCTTGTAGTGCAACTTTATCGCCTACACGACGTTTTGCATCGGCGATATCAATCGTCCAATCAAGGCCAACTGCATCACATCCAGTAGCTGCAATTGCTTCAATCCATTGACCGCCGTTCTTCGTGAATAATGTCACGGGTACTTTGCGACCGTCATTTTCACGGATCAGGCCATCTACAATTTTGTGCATATATTGTAGTGAAAACTCTTTGTAGTCACGTGGGCTTAACACCCCGCCCCATGAGTCGAAGATCATTAGCGACTGAGCACCCGCTTTTACTTGCGCATTTAGGTAGTCGATAACCGAATCGGCCACTTTATCTAGCAGTAAGTGCAGTGTCTGCGGCTCCGCAAACGCCATCTTTTTAATCTTACCGAATGTTTTGCTACTACCGCCTTCAATCATGTAAGTCGCTAGCGTCCATGGTGAGCCGGAGAAACCAATAAGTGGTACTTCACCTTTAAGCTCACGACGAATTGTGCTCACCGCATTCATTACATAACCAAGCTCATCGGTTGGATCTAATTTTGGTAGCTTTTTAACATCATCTAACGATTGGATAGGACGCTCAAACTTTGGACCTTCACCAGTTTCAAAGTAAAGTCCAAGTCCCATTGCATCTGGAATAGTCAAAATATCGCTAAACAGAATCGCCGCATCTAGTGGATAACGACGCAGCGGCTGTAATGTCACTTCACATGCCAGTTCTGCATTTTTACAAAGGCTCATAAAGTCACCAGCTTGTGCTCTGGTGGCACGATACTCTGGTAGATAACGACCAGCTTGGCGCATCATCCATACTGGTGTGACGTCAACTGGTTGTTTTAATAGCGCTCGTAAATAACGATCGTTTTTTAATTCGCTCATAGCGTCTCTATTCCAATACTTAAATTCAATTGTGCGGATTGTATCACTAAGTGCACATGGGCACTATCTAAACTATCCTTGCCAACGCCTCGTTATGATCTAGATTAAACCTCACTTTATTAGGAACAAATTCATAAGCTTGTGTAAAAATTACCGAAACAAGCGATTAAACTGTTTGCAACACGATTAAAAGGTTGGTATAAAATTACCGCGTTAGAAAAATAACAACAAAACACCTTCAATTAGAAAAATAACAACATTACGCAACAAGCTAAACTGCTATTTTGAACCACCTTGAGTTTCTCTCGGTGGTTTTTTTATTTTTATCCTCCTGAATTTGTTAACATTCCCGATAATCAAACCAATAATCTTTTGATCTTTTTACGCTTTTACAGAAAAAATTGGTTGACCTTTTGCCCCGTTTCCCTTTCCATAGAGGTAGGTAACCCGCTTAAGGAGAATCACTATGCTTTCGCAGTTAGAACAAGCCCAACAGAAATGGGGAGGCAGCCATAGTGTAATTGATGCATGGTTAGCAGAGCGTCAGGAACTATTGGTTTTATATTATAAAGTTGCAGGATGCTCACCAACTCGAAATGGTAAAGCACTTCCTGAGCAAGTTGACATTCAGTCATTCTGCCAGATTTTGATGGACTATCTTTCAGCTGGTCATTTTGAAATTTATGACAACATTGTTGAGGCCTGCCAAGAAAAAGGCCCTGAAAGCGCAAAACTGGCTCAGTCACTGTACCCTCGGATCACAGATACGACTGATACCGCACTTGATTTCAACGACAAATACGCTGAAGTAAATCAAGAAACGCAAGAATTAACAGACTTCGATAACGACCTGTCTGTGTTAGGTGAAACGCTTGAGTTACGCTTCCAATTGGAAGATGAGCTGATCGATAACCTTTATTCTAATCACACTGAATAGTCTAAATTTGCGGGCACCAAAATATAAAAAAAGGTGAGATAGCTATCTCACCTTTTTCTTTACGGACACTGCCAAATTATTCAGCAGCTTCTTCAGCTTCGTCTTCGATACCTAGCAGTTCAACTTCAAATACCAGTGTTGAGTTTGCTGGAATTTTACCAAGGTTACGAGTGCCGTATGCAAGCTCCGCAGGAATCGTAAACTTATACTTAGCGCCAGTGTTCATTAACTGCAGACCTTCAGTCCAACCTGCAATAACTTGATTTAGGTTGAAAGTGGCAGGCTCATTACGTGCATAAGAGCTATCGAACTCAGAACCATCTAACAAAGTACCTTTATAATGTACTGTCACCTTGTCTGTTGCGACTGGCTTTTTACCATCACCTTCGCTTAGCACTTCATACTGAAGACCTGACTCAGTCACCTGAACGCCCTCTTTCTTCGCGTTCTCAGCTAGGTACTTATCGCCTTCTTCTTTATTCTTCTTCGCATCAGCTTCAACTTTAGCAGCTTGCTTTTCACGAACAGAAGAATCTAGTGAAGTGAGTACTTCACGGATTTTTGCTTCATCCAGCTTAGCTTCACCAGCCAGAGCGTCTTTAAAACCACGCATAAGTAACTCTTGATCAAGTTCAATGCCTAGCTCTTTTTTATCCGCTAAGTCTTTTTGCAAGAAGTTACCAACTGAAGCACCGATACCGTATGCTTGCTGTTGCACCTCTGTATCTAGCTTAACTTCAGCAGGCTTCTGCTCTTCTGCTTTTTTATTACACGCTACTAGTGCTAACACTGAAGCAGCAACGAGTGACAGTTTAATCGTCTGTTTCATTCTCAACTCTCCGACAGTCCCTACTATCAAAACACCAATGCTCGCGCAAGAGAGCTTGATATGCGGTGCCATTGTTAATTTTATATTAATAAGAAAAGGTGCTAGCCACATTAACATTCTCTGATCAGAATGCCAATATGCATTTGCTTGCCATTATCGCGTAACGACATTACGCTTTTAATACGCTAATATCAAAATAATATCTTGTTTTTAGTGCCTTTAGTCTACCTGTTGTAGGCTTCGGAGTTAAGGAGGATTTACCTAATTTATGGTCAAACTCGTCAACATTAAGTGGACAAGCCTCCTCTTTGCATGCGCGATGCTCAGTTGCTTCACCTTAACCGGCTGTGGCCCTGACACTTCAAAAGCCGTTATGACCGTAGAACATGCCAGCAGAGGGGCATTTTCTGCTGCTATCTCTGCGGACGGTCACTACAGCCTTGTTTCTTCCATAGAGCATGGGGCCGTACTTTGGGATAATCAAGAGCAAGGCCTCAAATTTCAATGGCGTCACTCTGATGCCCCCGACGATCTCATTCACTCACTGGCTTTAGCTAATGACAACTCCACGGCCGTCACTGCCACTGATAAAACATTCGCCATCTGGAGCATCGAAAGCGGTCAAAACCTAGGATATTTTGAGATCGAGTCTGGCACTATTCGAGATATCGCAATTAGCAATGCGGGCCGATATTTACTCTATGCCCGCAGTGATAGCGTTGTCGTTCACCTCGACTTAGAGAGTGGAAGGCGGATAGAGTTCCTTGGACATCAAGAAAATATCAATTCTATTGCCATGTCTCCCAATGGTCACTTTGCCTTAACCGGAGGCAACGACTATACCGCTTACTTTTGGGATACTAGAACGGGGCAAGTGATCCACCGCTTTAACCACCCAAGTCGCGTGACCAAAGTTGCATTAGATGACCAAGGAAGATTTGCTTTTACCGCAGATAGCATGAAAAAAGCGAGTATTTGGCAATTAACTTCTGGTGATCTCAAAGCACAATTACAGTATATTGCTCGCCAGAAAATTTTCAGTGCAGTGCGCTTTAATCAAGACGCAACGCTCTTGGCTACCGGCTCACCTAACCGCGAGCTTATTTTATGGCAAGTGAGTGATGGGGAACGATTGCAAACTTGGCGTGTACAACCCCGAGAAGGCAGCCGCCCTAAGTCTGCGGTTGTCTTTGACGTTGCTTTTCAAGACCGAGACACTGCATTGTTAACCGAAAGCTCCAGCGGACTACTGGAAAAATTTGCGCAGGTGAAAAAGCCATGAATGAAATCGAAAACAGAATTACTGAGCTTGAGGCTAAGCTTGCCTTTCAAGAAGATACAATCGAAACCTTAAATGAAGAGCTAAAGGCACATCAGCAGCGCTTGGCTAAAATGCAACGACAAATTGAGCTATTGGCAGAGAAAATGAAAGAAGGCCGCGACCCAGGTTTAATTCCTCAACATCAAGAGCCACCACCACCGCACTACTAACAAACAAATTGAAAACCGGGGTGAGCACTCACTCCGGTTTGAACACCCCAATGACTTGCTCAAACTGGCGTGTAGAAGCCTGTACCGCGTCTTTCGGCTGTGACATTACGTGGCCACACTCAACACATTCAACTTTTTCAACATCATGCTCTTTGTAGAGCATCATTACGTCGATTTTTTGGCATTCTGGACAACTTGCCCCTGCAATAAAACGCTTCTTAACTTTCAACTCTACACCTCTAATGAACACCGAGTTTAAGGTTTGTCATTTTATCCTAATTTTATTTGTCATGATACGCTTGGAGTAAGGGATTGGATCCATGCTATGATGCGCGCAATTTAGACAGACTTTTAGAATTATGATCCAACTTTCTGATATCGAGCTACTTCGTGGCAGTAAAACACTGCTAAAACAAGCTAATGCAACGCTTTATCCACAACATAAGGCGGGCCTTGTCGGTGCCAATGGCTGTGGTAAATCATCTCTCTTTGCGCTGCTAAAAGGTGAGCTGCAACTCGATTCAGGTGATTTTTCTATTCCAAAAGATTGGTCTATTGCATCGGTAAAACAAGAAACCCCAGCACTCTCCATTAGCGCCCTCGAGTATGTACTACAGGGACACCCTGAATACTATGTATTGAGAACGCAGCTACAACAAGCGGAGCGGGACGGTGATGGGGAACTACAAGCAAAAGCACACCAACAGCTAGAGAACATCAAAGGGTATAGTATTGAAGCCAAAGCGGGTGAACTACTCCATGGCCTTGGTTTTAGCAATGAACAGATTGAGTTTGCCGTTAGCGACTTTTCTGGTGGCTGGCGCATGCGCTTGAACCTTGCGCAAGCGCTGATCCGCGATGCCGATTTATTGCTTTTGGATGAGCCAACCAACCACTTGGATTTGGACGCTGTTTATTGGCTAGAACGCTTTTTGCGCGCCTATCAGGGTACATTAGTGCTTATTTCTCACGACCGCGAATTTTTAGATGCGGTTGTTGGCGAGATTTGGCATATCGACCAACAGCAGATCAACGTCTATAAAGGTCACTATTCTCAGTTTGAGCGTCAAAAAGCAGAGCGCATGGCACAGCACCAAGCGCTTTACGAGAAGCAACAAGAAACGATTGCACATTTAGAGAAGTTTATTACCCGCTTTAAAGCGAAAGCGAGTAAAGCAAAACAAGCGCAAAGTCGAGTGAAGGCCCTTGAACGCATGGAAATGCTCGCGCCCGCTCATGCAGATTCACCATTTAATTTTGAATTTGCAGATCCAACAAGCTTGCCTAATCCATTGATGACACTAGAACAAGCCAAAGCGGGCTATGGTGACGTTACCATTTTGCATGACATCAAGCTTAATCTGGTCCCAGGTAGCCGTATTGCGTTACTTGGCCGTAACGGCGCTGGTAAATCGACCCTAATCAAGTTACTGGCCGGCGATTTAACCCCACAAGCTGGTGAAGTGTTTCAACACCAAGGATTAAATGTAGGCTATTTTGCTCAGCATCAGCTTGAGTCTCTCGATCTTGAGGCCAGTGCGGTTACCCATATTCAACGTCTAGACCCTAAAGTACCAGAGCAGCTTATTCGTGATTTCTTGGGCGGTTTTGCTTTTCATGGTGATAAGGCCCTCGAACCCGTTGCGCCGTTTTCTGGTGGCGAAAAAGCACGACTCGTACTAGCGATGTTGGTGTATCAAAAGCCGAACTTGCTGTTACTCGATGAGCCAACCAACCACCTAGATTTAGAAATGCGACACGCACTTGTAATGGCCTTGCAAGGTTTTGAGGGTGCAATGGTCACGGTTTCCCACGATCGCCACATGCTGAAAAATACCGCTGACGAGTACTATTTAGTTGATAATGGAACCGTTTCTCAGTTTGGCTATGACTTAGATGCTTATTACCAATGGCTCATGAATGCTAATAAAGAGCAAGCGAAATCAAGTGACTCAGAGGCTGAACCAAAGCAAAACTCTAATGCCAATCGTAAAGAGCAAAAGCGTCTTGAAGCCGAATTCAGAAAAACCATTCAGCCGTTGAAAAAGTCGATTGAAAAGCTCGAAAAACAGCTCGACAGGCTCACTGAGCAAGCAGACGAAATTGAGCAAGCTTTGGCTGACAACAGCATATACACGGACGAGAACAAAGCAAAACTAAGTGACTTACTGGCAAAACAAGCCAAGATAACCCCAGAGCTTAATGACACAGAAGAAAACTTATTAATGGCACTGGAAGAGTTAGAAGAAAAGCAAAACCATTTCGATGAGACTGGAGAGATATGCTAAGTCGTGAAGACTTTTGGCAGTTTGCCTGTGAATTCTACAGCCGCCCGCAAATGCAATCGCGGCTGCTGAATTTGCAAGATGCTGCAGGCAAAAATATCAACCTGTGTTTGTTACTTTGTTACCTAGACACTTTAGCACTGACGATTACCCCCGACACCCTAGCCTCACTGGTAAATACTGCTAAGCAATTTGACCAAGCGGTGTTACAACCTCAACGCGCGATCCGCAACACCCTAAAAGCACATCATCAAGACTACCAAGACTATAAAAAGTTGCGTTCAGCGATGCTGACTGCAGAGCTTGAGCTTGAAAAGCGCCAACAAGCGTTATTGCTGGAGACATTAAAGCGCTTTTCATTTGTGCCACTGCAATCATGTAGCAATGTGCTGCTCTATTTGAGTCAGAGTGAGTACGACGCTTTATTCAATACGACTGACTTCTAAACCATTAAATCAATATAAGCCCTGTTATTTACCCAACTTAGATATAAAACCTGATCGAGATCAAGCCTTTGCCTAGGTTTAATTTCACTCAGGATTGAAACTTGATCTTGATCATATCAAGTCCCTCAGACCTCCACTACTATTTACTCATCGACAAATTAGGAGGCACAGCCATGAACGTATTCTTTAGAGACTTTTTTTCCGACCCTGTGTTGTTTCTGTCTTTTGGCTTTTTAGGGATTGTAATTTTGCTGTGCTGTTATTACGTCTACTTTTTCATTAAAAAAGTCATGGACGCTGAAGTACCTAACGAACAATAGAACAGATTTAAATGTATTACCTTGGGGCGATTGAAGAATAAGTAGTAGAAGATCGGCTCGACGTAGTTCCCCAACTTGCAGAATTAAGCACGACGCACAAAGCACCTTATCAGTTTACTGGTCGGGTGCTTTTTATTTGCTTAACCCTCAACTGATAATACGTTAAACTGGCTAAAACGTGTTTTGCAACTGGATAGCTTCCTTTCTTTGCTTTACGAGCAACCGTCAAAAAGACGCAGTTTCAATTATGAATCAAGCCATGAAAACAATAACAGCCGATAATTACGAATTTAAACCCGCTTGGTGGATGCGCAACCGCCATGCCCAAACCATACTTCCGCGATTCTTTAGGCCGAGATTACAGGTGCCCGTCGACTATGAAACACTAGACACACCAGACGATGACTTTTTAGAACTTGCATGGGCAAAACACGGCGATAAATCAGCACCTTTGGTTGTGGTATTGCATGGGCTAGAAGGCAATATCAACAGCTTTTATGCAAAAGGCCTATTAAAAGCGTTGGTACACCATGGTTTTGATGCCGTACTGATGCATTTTCGCAACTGCTCACGTGAAGTGAATCGCCAAGCCAGGGCTTATCATAGCGGCGAAACCTCAGATCTTGGCTTTTTTATAGACACGCTAAAAGCCCGTTTTCCTAAACGGCCATTATTTGCGGTTGGTTTCTCGCTCGGCGGTAATGTACTTGCCAAATACTTGGGAGAAACCAAATCGCAAAGCGGTCTTGAGGCTGGCGTCGTTGTCTCAGCGCCTTATCACCTTTCTTCCTCTTGCCAGGTGATCAGGAAGAGCTGTTTTAAACTCTATCAAAAATACTTGCTAGACAGGATGAAGAAGTCTTTTTCACGTAAGCTAGACACCATCCAGTCGCAAATTAGGATAGACAAGCCTGCCCTTTATGCCATTGATGACCTATGGCAATTTGACGATAAGATAACGGCTCCGCTGCATGGTTTTAACGGCGCGGAAGACTATTACGCACAAGCAAGTTCGCAGCCCTACTTAACCCAGATCACGACACCAACACTCCTGATCCACGCCGAAGATGACCCCATGCTATCATCACAAGCCGTGCCTACAGCCGCTCAGGTTAACTCACCGGTGACGCTCGCAGTGAGTCCGCACGGTGGTCACGTAGGATTTATTTCGGGAAGTAATCCCTTTAAACCTAGGTTTTGGCTAGAAAGCGTTATCCCACAATATTTACAGCAAATTTATAGTAAGGCTAAGTAGTATGCTCATTCCCTATCAACAACTTCCGCAAGAGACGCTAGACAACCTTATTGAACACTATGTACTGCGTGAAGGAACAGACTATGGCGATACTGAAGTCTGTACCGAGAGCAAAGTCGCGCAAGTGAAAGCACAGCTAAAATCCGGAGAAGCACTGATCGTTTTCTCGGAATTACACGAATCGGTGAATATTGTTAGCAAACAACAATTTCAAGCAATGCAAGCACAGGAAGATTACGAGTATTAAAAAACCTTCAGCTTTCTTTGTATTTAGCGCTAATCGTAAACAGTTGTCGAAGTGACAGGAGTTGTTACAATCAAATTTCTATAACTATAAAGGAAAGGCTATTTTATGAAGCTCGGCACTGCTCTTTGCGCCCTCGCGCTGGCTGTTTCTACCGCTTATGCAACTGAATACAAAGCCTCTGAGCGCGCAGTTAAACTCGCTCACGATAACATCCTAATTGATACACACATCGACGTTCCATATCGCATCCAAAGTAAATGGGATGATGTTAGCCAAGCAACCGAAGGTGGTGATTTTGATTACCCTCGCGCGGTAAAAGGCGGTCTTAATGCGCCATTTATGTCTATTTATATTCCTGCTAATTTAGAATTTGAAGGTAAAGGTAAAAGCTATCAACTCGCCAATCAACTGATTGACGGTATGGAAGCCCTAGCACATCGCGCACCAGATAAATTTGCGATGGCTTACAATACCGACGACATTTATGCGCAATTTGACAGTGGTATTATGTCTATCGCGATGGGCATGGAAAATGGCTCGCCCATTGAAGGTGAGATGAAAAACCTTAAGCATTTTTATGACCGTGGCGTGCGCTATATCACCTTAGCACACTCGCAAAGCAACCATATTTCTGACTCTTCTTATGACGTACGCCGCAAATGGAAAGGCTTGAGCCCATTTGGTAAAGAGCTTGTGGTTGAAATGAACAAAATTGGTATGCTCATTGATGTATCACACATTTCCGATGACGCCTTTTATCAGGTTATGGACATTTCAAAGGTACCGGTCGTTGCTTCACATTCATCCCTGCGTAAATACACCCCAGGATTCGAGCGCAATATGGATGACGAAATGCTGAAAGCCTTGGCAAAAAATGGCGGCGTGATCCAAATTAACTTTGGCTCGAGCTTTGTGACGGCAAAAGCTGGTGCTTGGTATGACAAGCGTGACGAAGCACAAAAAGAAGCCAAAGACAAAGATCGCACCGATTTTAGAGCGGCGTTTAGAGCAAAAAATCCGTTTCCATTTGCCACACTTGATCAAGTGCTAGATCACATTGACCACGTCGTTAAGTTGATAGGGATAGATCATGTAGGGATTGGTTCAGATTACGATGGTGTGGGTGACTCACTACCGGTTGGCCTGAAAGACGTATCAACGTATCCAAATCTTGTGCAGGGTCTTTTGGATAGAGGCTACAGTGACGCTGATATCAAAAAGATTTTAGGTGGCAATACCCTGCGCGTGTGGAAACAGGCCGAAGCTTACGCAAAGAAGTTTGCTAAATAACTGTTCAAAATACTGATTTCATAAGGTGTGCTGCACAGCACACCTTACAAGACCTTAGACTTTAAACTGGGATAATTCATCCACCAATTTACTGGTGACTCGCAGCACATCATCCGAAATTTGATGCGTTTCTCCAGACAATCGCTCACCATCCAATGTTTTGTCATTTAAATCGGTTAGATTACTGCTAATCTCAGTAGATACTGCATTTTGCTGCTGAGTCGCATGAGCGGTTTGCTCTGAAAGCTCAGTCACTTTCACCGCACTTTGTGCAATTAACTCCAATAGCTCCGTTGCCTTCGTAAAGCTTTCTACTGCAACATCAACATACTGCTTACCATCTTCAATGGTCTTTTGTGAGTCCTCTACGCTATGTGAGAATGCTTCTAACATCTTCTGAATATCATTAGTGCTGTCTTGTGTTCGAGTGGCCAGTGACCTGACTTCGTCAGCTACCACTGCAAATCCACGACCTTGTTCACCTGCTCTTGCCGCTTCAATTGCCGCGTTGAGCGCTAATAAATTGGTTTGCTCAGCAATCCCGCGAATAACATCGAGCACTTGCGTAATGTTTTCAGAGTTTTTTTGTAAAGCTAACGAACTGGAGAGTGCCGCTTCCATATTATCAGCAAGATGAGTGATTTTTTGTTTTGAATCAGCCAACACCGTTTTACCTTGTGCTGCGTAGCGATGTGAAGCTTCAGCTTCTTTCAATGAGTTTTCAGCCACCGACGAGACTTCTTGACTTGAGTGACTTAGCTGATTCACCGCGCTAACAATGGTATGTGATGACTTACCAAGCGAGTCGATTAAGTCATGGCACTGTGTGGCATAATGACTGAGTTTTGACGACAAACTCGACAGCTCGCCACCATCTTTCACAAGTGCTGTAACCATCGCCTGTAAACTCTCGAGAAAATGATTAAAGTTTAGCGATAGCTTTGCAAACTCATCATTTCCTTTGATTTCAATGCGACCAGTTAAGTCTCCGTCTCCAGAGGCAATTTCAGAGATCCTATCTGACACAAAGTTTATCTGCTTTGCTAGCTGACGAGGGATCCGATAAGCAATCCAACAAGCAATACCAAGTAGGAGCAAGGCACCAACACCAAGACCCCACTTTATCTGAGTAACCTCAGCAACGACTAACGCACGACTTGCAGCAGATTTTCCATCGGCTAATTCACCGGCTTTATCAAGCACATCACGAACTGCACCAAATAACTTAGCCGACTCAGGTTGAAGCGCTTTATCTGTTGGAGTTTTAATACTCGCCACCGTCACGCGATACCAACTTTGAAAGTCCGCATCAAAAGTTGCAAAACTACCCAGCTCACTCTGGTGGAGTGACATAAACTGTAGATACTTTTGATAGCGCAGTTTGACCTGCTCGGCGTTTTCTTCAAAATCCGCCCACTTATCTTCACCAGCTAATAATTTAAGGTAGGCTTCTTGAGCTTGATAAAAGTCTCTATCCGCATTGAGTACCACTGACACGGCTTTTAAATAGTTTTCAGTTTGGATCTCAAGTGCCGATTGCACTTTATTGAGCAACACCGAAAAACCAAAAAACACAAATAGCAGCACGATCGTCAACATAGCCGTAGGCAACGAACTTTTGACTCGAATACTATGTAAATCCATCTTCATACACCTCAAACAAGAGATAGTAAAAGCCTAGACCATATAAAGATTTATAGACAAATATTCGCAGCATATAGCTACCGAGTTTAATGCTGAAAAAATGAAAATTGAGGCGATGACCTAGAGAGTCAATACTTAGATTTCAAACCAATTAAGAAGTGTTTGCAAGAGCGGCTAATTTATGAAGAGTGAACCGACGACTTTTGTACGAGTTCTTTAGATTATGCAGTCCAATTAAGAATTGGTTACGGGAGCCATTAACTTATGAAGAGTGAACCGACGAATTTCGGAGTAGTTCTTTAGATTATGCAGTCCAATTAAAAATTGGTTGCGGGAGCCGGATTTGAACCGACGACCTTCGGGTTATGAGCCCGACGAGCTACCAGGCTGCTCCATCCCGCGCCTGTATTTGTACTTAATTTTGAGTCTTGTACTTGAGACTTTATACATCCAACTGATGTTGGTTGCGGGAGCCGGATTTGAACCGACGACCTTCGGGTTATGAGCCCGACGAGCTACCAGGCTGCTCCATCCCGCGCCTGTATATTTTTGTGAATCTATTCTTCGTCGGGGACCGACGACCTTCGATTCTTTCCAGGTTTAGCGAGTCCGACGAATGATTTATCATTCTGCTCCATCCCGCGCCTGTATTTGTACTTAATTTTAAGTCTTGTACTTGAGACTTTATACATCCAACTGATGTTGGTTGCGGGAGCCGGATTTGAACCGACGACCTTCGGGTTATGAGCCCGACGAGCTACCAGGCTGCTCCATCCCGCGCCTGTAAACTCTTAAAAAGGACTTCCCTTTCAAGAGGCCGCTATAATAATGGATTAAAATTTTATTGCAAGGGATTTAATGCTTAAAACAATTCAAGTGCGCAAAAATCCCACAACCTTCAACTTTAACCGTTATTTATTCTATCGTTCGATGATGTGGACTGATCAACTTTTGCCATTGCCAGTCGGGGTGCCCCATAACAATAAAGTCTGGGTTTTCGGTAGTTTCTCGTCGATTGTAGGTCAACGGGTTAAACTCAGCATCGGTAATACAACCCCCGGCTTCTTCCACGATGATTTGTGACGCGCCAGTATCCCACTCTCCCGTTGGTCCTACTCGTAAAAAGCAATCCGCCTTGCCTTCTGCGATAATGCAGGCTTTTAATGAACATGAACCAAGTGCCACAGTATCGAACTGACTATTTAAGTACTGACTTACCGCTTCAAGCTTTTGTCTACGACTTACAGCCAATGTCAGTGTTTCTCGTGGCGAGACGAAAATACGTTTACTTTCGCCTGAGTCACTACGTTTAAACGCACCTTCATCTTTGCTGGCGTAATATGTCAGCCCTTGAGATGGCCAGTAAATGACGCCTAACACAGGATGATTATTTTCGATGAGCGCAATATTGACGGCAAAGTCACCGCTTTCAAGAATAAACTCCCCAGTGCCATCCATAGGATCGAGTAACCAGTATCGTTGCCAACCTTGTCGCTCACTCAATGGTGGAATTGGTGTTTCTTCAGACATTACCGGAATGTCAGGTGCTATTTCAGCAAGACCCGCCATTAAGATCTCATTAGATGCCAAATCTGCAGCAGTAACAGGAGTGTGGTCAGACTTTTCTTTTTTACCAATATCGTCAGCTTGATAAATTGCCATAATGGCTTCACCGGCACGTTTTGCCAGTGCGATGCAAGGCTCTAAATAGGACTGCAATTTACGCCTCCAAATTCAAATGTGCTTTTAATAACAGTAGTGCCGCGACACTTCTTGCTTCGGTAAAGTCCTCTTGATGTAACAGGTCATATAGTTTATCTAGCGGCCACTTCACTACTACCAGTGGCTCTGGCTCATCACCTTCAAGCTGCTCAGGGTAAAGTTCACTAGCGACCAAAATATGCATTTTGGCATTAAAGTAACTCGGTGCCAGTGACACTACTTTGAGCTCAGAGAAAGCATTTGCACCAAAACCCACTTCTTCTTTTAGCTCTCGGTTACCCGCTTCCACCGGGGTTTCGCCAGGGTCAATTAGCCCTTTGGGAAAGCCGAGTTGATAGTCATGTGTTCCTGCACAGTATTCTCTCACTAATAATAGCTCATTATCAGCCGTTATGGGCACGATCATTACTGCGCCACGGCCACCGCCACGGACTCTTTCGTATTCTCGTTGCTCGCCATTCGAAAAAGATAACGAAAGTGCTTCTACCGTGAATAATTTGCTTTTAGCCACGACGTCGCAAGCTAAAATTTCTGGTGGTGTGGGATGCTTTTTATGTGACATAGATCATTATTTGCTATCATGGCGAATAACCTAATCATAAAGCCTTTGAAGTTAAATGCCTATGCTAAATTGGTCAAATATCGATACCGTTTTGTTAGATATGGATGGCACATTACTCGACCTCCATTTTGATAATCACTTTTTTCTCGACGTCGTGCCTAAGGCACACGCAAAACGTCAAGGCTTAACCCTTGAGGCTGCAAGGGCCGACATCCTCGCGCGTTATGACGCGGTAATGGGCCAGATAGAATGGTATTGCCTAGATTATTGGCAGGAGCAACTACAGCTACCCATTATGGAGCTTAAACGTGAAGTGCAACACTTGATCTCAATTCGTGAGGATGTACCAGCGTTTTTAGAGGCCTTAAGAAAGAGTGGAAAACAGCTTATCTTGTTGACCAACGCTCACCCAAACAGCCTAAGTTTGAAAATTGAGCGTACCCAATTCGATAAGTATCTCGACAAATTGGTTTCAACCCATGAATATGGCGTAAGTAAGGAAAGTCAGATATTGTGGCAACAGGTAGAGCGTGATTTGGGCTTTGATAAGTCCCGCACTTTATTTGTGGACGATAGCATTAGCGTGTTAAATGCTGCGAAAGAATTTGGTATTGGCCATTTGCTTGCCGTTGCTAACCCTGACAGTCGGCAACCAGAGCGAGAGATCACTGAATATCTTTCAGTCTCCGATTACCGTACCTTGCTACCTATTATAGATTAAGCTGGGTAGCGAGCTTTTAAGCCGTCGTACACGTGTGTTTTAAAGTCTGGGTGCGCTGTATCTAGACTTTTCACCACTTCGACTAAGTGTTCGTTATCTTCTTGGCCATTCCATACCTTGATATAAGAACCATCTTTATAGCCATGGTCTTGACGGAAGAAGTTAAGCGTGTTTTTACCGACATATCCACGGTATAGGTCATCAATAGACATCCCGATTTGCTGCATACATCCCGCAAACGCATGGGCATCAAATTCGCGTTTGGTCACAGCCGCACTTGCAAGCAATTCAAGGGTTTCCTTGAAGTCTTCTGCGGTAGTCGGCTTTGCCAATTCAGCTTCTAACTGAGTCGCTAGTTGCTCAAATGACGTTTCGCCATCGATACGTAAAGACAAGCCAAAATGAAAAATATCCACTAGCTCTAAAATCACTTGCTCAGTATCTGGCGTTTGCTTTTTCCACCATTTCCAACCGTAGTGATCTAGCATTTCTGCACACTCAACCCAAATTGCGCGGTACCATTCAAACCCTTGTTCAAACCATTGTTGGTGTACTTTGGTGTTCATGGCATGTTGCATTTCTAGCATAACCACAAGCTTAGTGATGTTTGCAGACATTGTGCTCTCTCTTCATGGAAATCAATTACGAGCGATATCATACCGAAGTGAAAGATTTTCGCCAGCGCTTAGGTCTTCTGAGTCGATATCAACTTGAAACCCTAGGAACTTTTTATGCGTCATTTTATTTTATCGCTCGCTTTGGTTTGCTCAGCCTTTGTCAGCGCAGCTGAAATCACCAATATCGCCGCAGCACCTGAGCAAGTGAGCCCACTCCTTCCCGGCATTGATGCCCCTGCATTACAACTCAAAGATAAGTCAGGTAAAACTGTCGACCTCGCGACACGCTATAAAGAAAATATCACCGTACTGGTGATTTATCGTGGTGGCTGGTGTCCATACTGTTCAAGACAGCTCGCGGGGATCCAAGAAATTGAACCACAGCTTGTTAAAATGGGGGCACAAATTATTGCTATCGCACCAGACTCACCTGAGGCACTGGCAAAAAGTACAATTGAATCCCCTCACTACCAACTGTTGTCTGATAACGAAATGCGGATGAGCCAAGCGTTAGGTCTCGCCTATTTCCTAGATGATAAAACAGCCCTTGCTTATCGCAACAAGTTGGGCGTAAATTTTGTTGATTTTGAGGGGAACGATAAAGTTGCCTTGCCGGTGCCGGCGGTATTTGTAGTCGATAAGAAGGGCTTGATCCAATTTCAATACGCAAACCCAAATTACAAAGTGAGATTGGATGAAAGTGTGCTACTAGCTGCGGTAAAAGCCGCGAGTCAACTATAGGAAAAGCACATAAAAATGGAGTCCGAAGACTCCATTTTTAGCGATTTTCTAACCGGTTATAATCAAATAAGCCATATTCAACGCCACGTGTTTGCTTGGCAATATCGTGGATCAAATCACTGTAACGCCAAAACTCTGGGTGAGTCCTGCGGATCCCGTATTTCGCTCGTAGCGCTCGGTAATCCGACTCACTATTCATGTGGCTAAATGATGAGACGAAGTCCTCTTGTGCTGCCTCGCTTTCTAAATACCAAATTGCCTCTGGGTAATCTCCGATAAAGCCTGGCACAATCGTCGCAGCGTCTTCTGTATAAGCTCTTTGCCCTTCTTCATTTAACAAACTGGAGATGTTGTAGTGAGCATTATGGTGTAATAGCGAGAACGCTTGATGTGAACCGTCGCTTTGTTTAGTAATAATAAACGAGACCTGAGGAAGCAAATTAATCGCCCTAACGGACATGCTATTGAGTGCCTGCAGTGGCTTGCCTACGGCTTGATAGTCATAATCCCGATTTAGAACGGGTTTAAGCACAGCATGCAGTTTGTCATACAGCTCTTGCTTTGGATCGTCCGTTTCGTATTTTATCCCCGTTGGCGCACCGATTAGTGATTTACGATTGATAAACTCACTTAAACTCAAGTGTGACTTACGATACCAATAGCGTTTAATTTCCTGACGATGACTAAGTGGCAGTAAATTTAAAAAGTTTTGCTCACCTTCAAGCCTCAAGAAGTCCATATATAAGCGTGTGATCAGCTGATGACCAATGTTGCCATACACATCAAAACCCGCCACCAGTAAGTAGTGAATGCGCTCGAACAAGGCATAGTCTAATACCCAAGCTGTTTTGGGAGGCTGACCAATAAAACCTTTAACCACCGTTGCGCTGTCAAAATGACGGAAGATAGTTAATGCTGCATTCGGGTTTTCCCCCTCACCACGCCAAATCAAGTCCATATTGAGACGCTGCCCATCGGCAAACATCTTATCTGCAAGCTCAGTTTTAGCACGTAAGTAATCCTGCTGCTTAGTAGCGTATTTAGCCCAACTGGAAAGCGGTAACGCATTACTTTGCTCAGCCGCAGGTAGCACCAAATCTTCATCATGTTTAAGCAGCAGCTGGTTCACCGCTTCATTACTATTTTTTTCAGGATCAACAAACGCCACCCAAAAATGGTCGTTAATGACGTTAAGCGCTATTTGACCTCGGCATACAGGGCCTTTGATAAAGCCTTTTACAATTAACTCGGCCTCATCCAGCATAAATTGATAACGAGAATTGACCGGAATATCTTTGAATACCTTAAATGGGTTTGCTGCAAGCTCTGGCTCATAACCTGGCAGTTCATCCACGTGATAATCCGCTGCATAAAATTGCTGATGTAACCGTGATAGCTTAGCGTCGTTCAATGCCAGTGGCATGTGAGTTTTTGACAAAATAGTACTGCGCACTTGCATCAATCGATAATACACCCTATCGATCTCAGGATCGTCAAACGGACGCACCGAGCTCACCAGCGCGATTGGCTGACCAGGCGGTGTGCTTGAGCGTACCAATTGGAAAAACGCGGGGTCATCCAGATGAGGGAAGTGGATATGGGCTAAATACCAATGCTCAAATATATAACGCGCGGCAAGGCGGTGTTTATTCGAGTCCTGATTAAGAAATTGTTCCCACTTCTTCACTTCTTTTTGTGCTGCAATACTTGGCTTCGCAATCTGGCTCATTTTACTGCCACTTTGCAGCCATGCTTCCAAGGTTTTGAATTCATCCTGCGTGAGCGCTGGTAAGCCGTAGGGCATACCCGCATGAGGCTGTTGTTTCGCAAGGGTAGAAAATTCATCCATGGTTGGGCAAGACTGCGTTCTATCTAAAGAGAAATCAAACTCTTTACCCAAGATGCCTTGCTCAGGAAAACGATGAGACATTTTTAACAGCAAGCTATTATAAAGCACACTTCCAGCTAGGTTGCTGTATTCAGATTGATTGCGCTCATTCAGCACTGGGGTAAAACCACGCTCACGCCACTGTGTCGTAGTTTGGGCGTCAAACAACAGCCGGGTTGGTGTTTGAGCTAACAACCGCGTGCCGTCATACACTAATTCCTTCGACAATCCCCTATCTATTCCTTCTGGAGATGACAGTTTGAGCTGGCAAGGTGCATCATAACAACCATGACAAACCACACAACGCGACTCCAAAATGGGCTTCACGCTTTGTAAGTAACGTGCACCGCCTTGGTGATATTGTTCGATTCGTGCTTGGGGTTGCTCTGGTCCAAACATATCATCATATTTAGACACACCCAAAGCCACACATCCAGAAAGCACGGCGACAACCACCGCACAAAACAGTACACGTTTAGACATTTACTCGCCCTCGTCGTCATCCAGCCCAAGATCAAAAGTCGGCATCATTTCTACTGGAGGCGAGACAAATAATGCATCGCTACTGGTGCTCAGCACAGCACTGAGAATAGGCCCACGATTAATGAGCAATTGCAACTGATGTTCTGCCCCTATCAACTCAGTCACTGTCGTACTAATGTTGTTGAGCGCATAGTCATCAATATGCAAGCTAATATTCTCATCTTCTTTTGGGTTTTGGCACAAATGAGCAAGGAGGTTCTCACTCAACATCACTGATACTTCAGCATCTGGAGAGTCGATATCACGATTCTCGATGTTGTCATCTAACAAAAAAAGCGGCAGTGACAATGGGGTATCTTGTTGTAATTCCATCAAAGGTTACCATCTGAATATTTGCTTTATATTAGCACAGTTAGATGGCTGATGGCTGAAAAGGGGGCGACGATGCGCCCAGCTTGATTACCAAGGAAGCGTGTCGCCATTGGAGTGCCAAAAACCACCACTGTTTTCGATAGTTAGGTGTTCAATTCTCTTAATTAAACGTTCCGCCGCAACATCTGGACCAATATCACCTGCAAATCCCACCATCTGCGTTTGTACAAAGCCTGGATGGAATAGTCCAACAGCGATATCTTGGTTTTTCAGCTCGTGAGCCATACTCACACTCGCCGCATTTAATGCTGCTTTCGACATTCTATAACCAATGTAACCACCAGAACCATTATCTGCAATCGAACCCATACGACTTGTGATCATGGCAACTTTACTACCTGCTTTGAGGTTATCGAGCAGTGCATGAGTAACTCGAATTGGTCCTAACGCATTAACGTTAAATTGGTGGTCGATATTTTCAAAATCCATTTCCGCTAGCGTTTCATTATGAAATACCCCAGCGTTATTAATAAGAATGTCTATCTTCTTCGAGCCCAATGCCGCCAATAACTTTTTCGCACCATTTTCTGTCGCAACATCGATATCTTCAATGATATCCACGCCTAGAGATTCTACTTCTGCCGATGCTTTGCGAACAACCGCAGTTACTTTGCAGTCTAGAGATAAGTATTGTTTACAAAACTCTAATCCGATCCCACGGTTAGCACCGGTCACTAAAACATGTAGTGTCATATCCTTCTCCTCACGATTTTTATGCTCAAACTATTACAATTGGTATGAGTTTACTAAACTCAAGGTCAATCTCGACTGAATTCATTTTTATGATGTACTTTTTCACTTTCTGACAACTTTGCTACAGTTATAACTCTGAAAACCGTAAGGATATGTTGTGAAACTCGCACTTAGCACCCTCTTGCTTCTCTTTATCCACAAGGCGGCGTTCGCCTACCAAATCAATGTCAGTGAGCTGGTCGCTTATCAGCTTGGCCAACAGCAAATCGCGCAACTCATGCAAAAGATATACGCACCTTTGGATATCACCCCCACACTCGTCGTGTTACCCAGTGAGCGCGGATTAGAATATGTAGATCAAGGGTTTTATGATGCGGAAGCAGGACGCACTAGCGCTATTGCAAATGCCTATCCTAACTTACTGCAAATACCCGAACCACTTGTAACCGTGCAAATGGCGGTGTTTTGTCTCAAGAAGGAACATTGTACTTTGTCGACCCAGCAAGACTATGTGGTCATACAAGGCAGTTTAATAACGGAGCAAGTTTGTCAGCGTAAGAAGTTGACCTGTAATGCGGTTTCTAACGACGTTTCTGCGTTTCAAGCGCTTGAAAAAGGTCATGTAGAACAAATTTTAGCTGATGACTTATTTGCGCTTGGTGCGCTATGTCAGTCAGGACTCGCCGCGGTTTATGTGCGTAGGCTACGAGATGCGAGTTATCCTATTTATCACTATATCAATCGCAAACACCAAGACCTACTGCCGAAATTAACTGCGTCTATCAAGCAGCTAAATAGCAGTGGCGAGCGCGACATTATCTTTAGTAAACTCTCAGGTCACTTTGCCACTTGCCATGGCAAAGTGATTGAATTAGAAATGCATTAAGTTGAAATATCATCCATAGCAGATTCTATGATAGAGAATACCGCCCCTTGAGGGTCGGTTATCACGCTAAAGCGACCCACTTCTGGTATATCTGTCGGCGGTACACAAATTTCTCCGCCAAGCTTTTGGGCATATTCAGCTTTACTATCACAGTCCAATACCGCAATGTAAATCATCCAGTGCGGAGGAATGTCTTCACCCCACTCTGTCGTCATTTCTAACATGCCAGCGACGGGTTGCTCATTTACTTTGAATAAGGTGTAGTCCATATTTCCCATGTCTTTGACTTCGACTTGCCATCCAAATAATGCTGAATAAAAGTCACGACTTTTGGCGCTGTTTTTACTCACTAGCTCGAACCAATATGGAGTGTTCGCTTCAAGATGACGTTGCGTCCCAATATGGCCACCCTCTTGCCATAACGCAAAAACCGCTCCACCTGGCTCCTTTAACATCACCATTCGCCCGGCCCCTGGGACATCATGAGGGCCTGCAAGCACTTCAGCACCGAGTTCGTTGGCTTTGTTTAGACATTCATCGACATTGTCTACCGCCACATAAACAAGCCAGTGACTAGGTATGCCTCCTTGTTGTTGCTCAGCGGTCATCTGATACATCGCTGCGACATCATCGGCTTCTTTTTGCAACATGGTGTAATAACAATCTTCACCAATGGGTTGGTCAAGAATTTGCCAATCAAATAGTTGGCTATAGAAGGGTTTTGCTGACTGCCAGTCGCTTGAACACAATTCAATCCAACAAAAATAACCGGGTCTAAATTCACTAATTATTGCCATGATAAGCACCAAACTCATTCAAGTGTATTGAATATAGCAGCAGTAGCCTAAAGCCGCCTGAGGCATTTACACAAATTTACAAGTGTGGGAGGTTTATTGTTGTGGAATTAAAAATTAACCTATAGAATTCCGTTCCGCCTTTGAAGACTAGGCGAAATAAAAACAACTATAGGATGTAAAATGTTTAAAACAACTCTAGCTGCAGCAATCGTCGTTGGCGCAATGACTGCCCCTCTAGCTGCACACGCTTCTGATTCTGTAAATCCTTGGCAAGAATGTGGTATCGGTGCAATCATCTTCCCAGATAATGGTGCTGCCGCTGCAATTTCGAATATCATTTGGGACCTTGGTACGACTGCTGTTTCTACAAAAATTTCATCTGTAGAATCTTGTGCTGGTCGTGAAGTTAAAACTGCAATGTTTATTCAGCAAACATTCCCTACACTTGAGCAAGAAATTGCGGAAGGTCAAGGTGAATACGTATCTGCGATGTTAGCAGTACGTGGCTGTGACGCAGCAGCAACAGCTGACATTGTAACCGCTATCAGAAATGACTACGCAGCGCAGCCTGCGAATAACGCTGAAGCACTATACAACATCGTAGAAACTCGCGTTTCGACTAGCTATTCAGCTCAGTGTAACGCAAGCTAAATAGTATAGGTGAGCACACCTAGTAGCGCTGTGCTCACTTTTTTGATGAAGACCGTTCTCAAATATTCAGCTTACAGCTTACTGTTTTATAGTACAGCCACATTAAGCTTTGATACCAACGAGCTGGCCCAAAACACAACGTGGCAAAAACTTCTCCATCTAAAGAAAGATGGCCACAGTTTAATAAAATCAGCTTCTTTTTTTCTATCTGATCACACCCAATTTTCACCAGCGAACGAACTTAATGCAACTATTGCAGCTTTTCAACGTGAGCCTAGTTCACAGTGCCAATTTCCGGCTCGAGCCAAGTGGCTAAGATCCCAAGGCGTTCCCTTGCCAAACCCGCCAGCTTGCGTGGCTTTTGATGATTGGAAAAATGAAGGTAACTGGAGTTCTATCAGCTTAGTGTTTGCCTCCGGATACATGAGCAACCCAGCCTCGTTGTATGGGCATATGTTACTTAAAATCGGCTCTCAATCAGATCACAATATCCTGTTAGACCGGAGTGTCAATTATGGCGCAATCGTTCCAGAGGACGAAAATGGGTTAGTTTATATAGCTAAAGGGTTGTTTGGCGGCTACCAGGCTGGCTTTTCAGATCAGCGATTTTTTCATCACCACCACAACTACAGTGCGGACGAGCTACGTGACCTTTGGGAGTACAAATTAAACTTAACACCAGATGAAGTCGAATTGATTACAAAACACCTTTGGGAGTTACTAAACGCTCAATTTGATTATTACTTTGCTGACGAAAATTGCGCATTTCATATCGCACAACTTATTGAACTTGTGCTTGATAAGCCATTAACGGCTGACCTACCGCCTTGGGTGATCCCTGTCACTATTTTTGATAGATTGAATCAAGCTAAGCACCAAGATAATTCTTTAGTGTCAGCGATTCATTATATTCCTTCAACAAGCAGTAAGTTCTACAACCTATATGAAAAATTAAGTCCTGAGCTCAGATCGTTGGCAATCCATCTTTATCACCATCAAAAAGACTTCAATAATGAAAAGTATCAACAGCTTCCAACTGAGCAAAAAGTAACATTACTTGAGGTATTGATGAGCTTTATACAGCTGCAACTTACCTTAGAAAGAGATGAGACGCGTAACAGTGAATTTAAACGTGTACTGCTAAAAGAGCGAATAAAGCTTCCAGCAGGCATCAGTAAGGCGAAATCTCACTTGGCTATAACACCAAGTGACAAAGCACCACACTTGGCAACAAAACCGTCGAAAGTAAGCCTAGCCGTTCAATCACAGCCCGATTCCGAGTATACCGTGAGGTTTGGCTTTAGATTGACGTATTTTGATTCGCTTTCTCCAGACACCGCTAGAGTTAAATTTTCAAACTTAGAAATGCTGGATGTAGAACTTGCACTAGCTGATAACGACATTGATATTTACAAGTTTGACGTGCTGGATTTAGAGTCTTTTAATCCAAGCTATGCAAAAGGGTTTGATAACCAAAACTGGGCTTGGCGCCTACGCTTAGGCTATGAAAAGCAGCAGGCTTATTGTAATGATTGCGCTTTTTTTGGATTAAATACTGCTGCAGGCTACGCCCACCTGCTAAATGCTAGCAGCATCACATTTGCTCTCGCAACAATAGAAACTTTTTCTATAAATAACAATTACTATCTCAGCCCTGGCATTGAAGTTGGCTTACTTTCAAGGCTAAATAATTCTTTTGCATTAAGAACATCCATCGCGAAAAATACCCATCACGCAACACATATCAAACTTGAGCTCGCAAACCAGCTTTCGCCTCAATCCGATGTAAGGATTGGTTGGGACTATGCAGAAACATCCCGACTTTCATTACAGTTCAATTATTATTGGGATTAGTGGCTCACTTCGACTGCCCATACTTAGGTGAGCGCACGCCATAAAGCAAACCATTGCTTGAGTCCGCTGATAATAATCTCTGTGATGCTTTCTGTGAAACTTCGAATCCTTTATCTGAAGTGCTTTCAATCACCTGATTAAGTACCGCGCCAATCAATGCGCCAGCCAAACTGTTATCACGGTCATCTCTGTCTTCACTACTTGACGCTTTTGACTTACCACGCCAAATTACTTGGCCAGTTTTTAAATCAACCAACCTTGCCGATAACGCGACTGTAGTGTCACTATCTAATACAACGTATGACGTACCATAATCTTGAATCTCTATGTATAACGCAGCATCGGCAGCAAATATTTCATAGAGCTTGTCTATCGCGACACTGTGAACATCATGAGCCACAGTTAAGCCGTTATTTTTAAAAGTCTCGTTTACCAAAGATACTGGAAAAACATAATAGCCAGAGTCAGCAAGTGGCTTCACCACCGTCGCCATTACTCCAAAAGGGGCTACAACTTCATTGGTATTATTGACAGGCGGTAGCACCAGTATCGACTTAGGATCGCTTTGAATAAAAGCGCTGTAATCCTGTTTAGGTGCCGTCGCACAGCCATTCAATAAGGCAAAAGTCAAAAGCACCAAGCTCGCTTTAATCCATTTCATGTTATTCTCCCTGCGCATTTTTTTGTAAAAAGTCGATATATTGCTTGGACTCAGGATACAGTTGTTTTTCCTTTTCAAAATAGGCAAACCCTTTGCTGTCATCCCCTTGCATCAAGTATAAGTAGCCGAGATGCGCATACATGCCTGGTGCTGGGCTGACCTGAGTTGCTTCGGCGCGCGTTATGCTTGACTCTAATTGACTGACCTGCTCCTCAAGGGACTGTCCGTCACCTCGAAAGAACTCATAAAGGTTACGTTCGTAAGAACCGTAATAATATTGGGGTGTCGTACTCTGACACCCAGACAATATTAATAGTAAAGTCGCCACAAATATCGTTTGCTTCATAATTTACCTGAGGTTTAGATTAGCTGTCTGTGGGGGATTGCCTATAAAGGCTTCCAATCGCCTTTCTCAATGCCGCTAACCAAGTTATTAACGGCCTCGCGAATAGCTAAATCCAGTACCTTGCCGTTTAGCGTTGAGTCATACCCCGCAGTGCCACCAAAACCAACTACTTCGCGATTAGATAAACTGTATTCTCCAGCACCTTGCACTGAGTAGACGACTTCTGAACTAGTCACATCAACGATATTCAGATTTACCTTAGCGTAAGCAATTTGCGATTTTCCTTTACCTAAAATGCCGAATAATTGTTTATCACCTACTTCTTTTCGGCCAAACTCAGAAACATCTCCCGTGATCACAAAGTTAGCACCCTTAATACTTTGTTTTGCGCCAGCAAATCCAGCTTCTTGGGCGATCTCTGTCATGTTTTCTCTATCTAAAACAATAAAGCGATTACTCTGCTGTAAATGGGTGGTCAGAATAGTTTTAGCCTGAGAGCCCAAGCGGTCCGGTCCTGAACTAAACACACCATTGTGAAAAGCTGAACGGTTTTGCAATTTACCAACCGCTAACTGGCTTTTTGGGCCATTGTAAGCTTGATTATATGAGGCCACTTTTGGTGTTTCTACCGTTCTTGATGCTTCCGTTGCGCAACCCGCGGTTAATCCGACAAACGTCAATGCAATTACTGTGGCGAGCGGTTTATTCATTATCATTCTCCTAGAGTCATATGCGTCTGTCTGTGACGCGACGATTCGTTTTGTTAATAACAATGTAGATAAATTTAGCTGACTTTAGTGTTAATTTTTGTTTGGGAAAAATGCAATAACGCTACATCTAGTGAGAATTTTAAAGATAGTGCAAAATCAAACCGAATACAGCACTGAAAAAAGTAGTGCAGACGACTTTTGGAAAGGCCATCAACAAACCTAGAATCCTTTTAGCAACAAACAGTTATGAATTTATAAGTTTGTGATTTGCTTAGTGCTGCACAAAGCACCAAGCAAAATTACTGTTAAAACGCACCATACACTTTCCAACAAATTAGCGTTGGCGCATCACGCCTTCTTGAATAGTCGACGCAACTAACTCACCTTGGCGGTTAAAAAATTGGCCACGTACTAGGCCTCGGCCATTAGACGCGCTCGGACTATCAACGCTATATAAAATCCATTCATCCATTCTAAACGGACGATGGAACCACATCGCGTGGTCTATTGTCGCGACTTGCATATTCGACTGCATAAACGACAAACCATGTGGTTGTAGTGCTGTTGGTAAAAATTCAAAATCAGAGGCATAAGCTAGCAAATAGTTGTGGATCCTTCTGTCGTCCGGCATGTCACCATTGGCTTTAAACCAAACGTTTCTCACCGGATCCTGTTTTTTGGGTTTGAATGGATTTTGAAAGTTTACAGGGCGCATGTCCAGCGGCATTTCTTGCGTAAATTTAGCTCGAAGTGATTCTGGAATGAGGTCCGCATGTTCTTGATAAAAATGGAGTGATGACTTTAATGTTTCAGGCTCTGGCACATCCGGCATCAAAGATTGATGAGAAACGCCCGGCTCATCCCCTTGGAAAGAGGCAGTCATGTAAAATATCGGCTTACCATATTGAATGGCACTGATCCTGCGAGTGCTAAAACTACGACCATCACGAATGTTTTCGACATCGTAGACAATCGGCTTGCTTGCATCACCAGGACGTAAAAAGTAAGAGTGCAGCGAGTTGACAAAGCGCCCTTCTGGTAAGGTGTATTTTGCTGCGGACAACGCCTGCCCCATCACCTGACCTCCAAACACTTGAGGAAAACCAAGGTCTTGGCTTTGACCTCGATATATCCCTTGCTCAATTTCTTCAAGGCTGAGTAAATCCAACAGATTTTGTAACACTTGACTCATGTTGCACTCCGAACGTCTAGTAGAACTGGCGATAGTCGTTATAATGAGATAATACTTTTATCAAATCCAAGTAAGACTCGGACTGGTAGCAAACCAAGTACATTGCTCAAATGAGTATAATACATCATAACTCAAACTATTGGACTAACCCATATGGCTTATTGGCTGTTTAAAACAGAACCCGATGCATTTTCCATTGATGACTTAAAAAACGCGCCTGAGCAGCAAACTTTTTGGGAGGGAATTCGTAATTATCAGGCAAGAAACTTCCTGCGCGACGAGGTTAAGGTGGGTGACTCAGTGTTTATTTACCACTCAAGCTGTAAAGTGCCTGCGGTTGTCGGTATTGCCAAAGTGGTGAAAGCAGCAGAGCCAGATCCACATCAATTTGACTTAAACAGTGATTATTATGATGCCAAATCAAGCACCGATAACCCTCGCTGGGTAGGCGTCACGCTAGCATACGAGCAGCACCTACGCCCGGTAACCCTGCAAGCGATAAAAGCCAACACTGCGCTCACCGAACTGGCTCTAAAAAAAGGGGGGCGATTATCCATCATGCCCATCATCGAACCTGAATGGCAGGTTATTTTAGAGATGTCGGGGCAAAGCTAACGTTTTGCTTTGCCTTTTTGTCGCCCGTGTTTAGGCACAATGCTGATATATAGCAGCAAAGCAACCCAAGAAAATAGTAGCGTTCCTATCAGCCAGCCGTTTTTTTCATGCCCTTTGCTGCGCTTGCTTCCTGCAACTAAAGCTACAGGAAGTAAGTAAGCGCACACAACGGCAATCATCAAGAAGAGTTCTTCGAACATAGTGATGACCAGTCAACCTCTGATGCTAGCACCCGTTGCGGTGCAATATAGTGCAAAATATCTCCCCCAGTGATGTTGTAATCCAAAGGTGGGTTTAGATCCATATTTAACGCATTTATATCGTGCGCAACACCGAGCAACGTCGCATCATGATGCTGTTTAAAATAACCAAAAATATCGCCAAAGGTTAAACAGCTTACCTCTGCAGGTAAGGCTAAGCTGAATTGCGTATCGCCGTGCAGCGTCGACAGTAATTCCTCTTGTACTCGGCTTGAGCCTGGGTCTTGCATGGCTCGCACTAAGATTTCCGCAGACATAGATGCGGAGCATTCTACATTTTTACAATGTTCTCTTAAAAGAAGCGCTTTACTATCGTCCAAGAAATGCGCGCTAATATGCGCTTTGGGTTTTACTACCCGGCTAAGCTTTAGCGCGGTGGTAAATGTCTGGTTATCATCATCGCCATCAATGATGATTTTGTCAGCCCGCTCGATGTTAATCCGACTTAACTGTTCGTCATCAGTAAAGCTGGTTAAACGCGCAAATGCGACTTCCGGATAACTCAACAGCGGATGCTCCATGGCCTCAGTGACGGCCAATACGATTTTTCTATCTTCGCGTTTATTGTCACCTAAAATGTAGTCCACCATTTTTTTCGTTCTCACATCATGCCAACCAAAAATTACGATGTGGTTTTGCAAATGTGCAAAGTCTTTTTCCCCTGTCATGCCTCTTCTCACCCAATACGTCACAAATTGTCCAGCTTTTCCCAATAACACACCAAATAGCGCAAGGCCAAATGGGATCTGTATAATGGCAACGACTAAACGGCCAAAATCCGTTGTTGCACTAAAGTCTCCGTAGCCAACTGTTGAAGTCGTCACTACGTAGTAATAAAAGAACGTGCTCAGTGGCAATAATGCCGATTCATTGCTGAGCCATAACAACCCCCAAGTCACCGACATATGAATGAGCGTTGCCATAAATAACAGTTGCCAGCTGGCCTTATCCACATGAGCCCGCATCAAAACAACTAAACGCTTAAAAATTATAGGCATATTGCTTCCCTATCAAATACATACTGCTACCTTACTGCAGATTTTAGCCAAAAAACAACACGACATATCGACTTCTTTGATATAGTCTTAGAAAAGGTTACAAGAAGTAATGAGGGGTTAACATGGCTGGCGTATTGGCCTCAGTAGATCAACGCACACAACTGGTGGGTGAAAACCGCCTTGAGTTGCTATTGTTTCATCTTCATAGCCGCCACTTTTTTGCGCTCAACGTCTTCAAGGTAAAAGAAGTTGTTAAGCTCCCTCATCTCAATAAAATGCCCAATGCACACCCTAAAGTATGTGGCGTAACCAATATTCGTGGCGAGTCTATTCCGGTTATCGATTTACGACAAGCGATATGCATGCCCCCATGCGACCGAGACAAAGACTGCAACCTTGTGATCACAGAATACAACCGCTCAGTGCAGGCCTTCTTAGTTGGTAAAGTTGACCAAATCGTCAATACTACGTGGTCCGATATTATGCCAACCCCTAAGTCTGTTGGCCGCAATCACTACCTCACCGCACTGACTAAAATCAAACGTGACGGCGTTGAACACATCGTTGAAATTATCGATGTAGAAAAAGTACTTGCCGAAATCGTTGAGTACAAAGTTGAGATCCCGCAGGACATTCTAGATAAAGATATCATCAACGAGTTTCATGGCCGCAAAATTCTACATGCCGATGACTCGCCGACCGCTCGTCGTCAAGTTGCCGATACCTTGGCACAATTGGGCATAGAAATCATCCCTGCAACTGACGGCCAAGAGGCGCTCAATGTGTTAAAGCACTGGGCCGACGAAGGTATCGACGTACAAAAAGAATTACTTGCGGTGATCACCGATGCCGAAATGCCCGTTATGGATGGTTATCGACTCACCTATGAAATTCGCAATGACAGTCGCCTGAAAGACCTTTATGTCATTCTCAATACCTCTCTCAGTGGCAGCTTTAATAATGCCATGGTCGAAAAAGTGGGTTGTAATGCGTTTCTATCAAAATTCCAGCCCGATTTATTGGTGACAGAGGTACAAAATCGGTTAAAGGACGTTTTGCAAAAACAAACATAAACACTGTATAAAAAACCAGTTTATGTTTCTTTATAAATCATAATGTTACCTTTATTCAGTTAGGTTTGCTTTGCGATATGCTGGGATTTACGGCAGCGACTCGGTATACTTGCCATCATTTGAGCAAATAGGCAAAGCAATGGACGTATCAGAATTACTCGACGGCCTCAACGACAAACAGCGCGATGCAGTCGCCGCACCTCTGCAAAACATGTTAGTGCTCGCAGGTGCGGGGTCAGGTAAAACACGAGTACTCGTTCATCGTATTGCTTGGCTTATGCAAGTTGAGCACGCCTCTGCATTTAGTATTTTCGCGGTAACCTTTACTAATAAGGCAGCCAAAGAAATGCGTGCTCGTGTTGAGGCAACACTCAATGGCCCTGTTGGTGGCATGTGGATAGGTACTTTCCACGGCCTTGCCCACCGCATGTTACGCGCCCATCACCGTGAAGCCAAATTACCAGAATCATTTCAAATTCTAGACAGCGATGATCAGCAACGGATGATCCGCCGTTTGCTCAAAGCCATGAATATCGATGAGAAAAAGTGGCCACCTAAGCAGTTAAGCTGGTACATCAGCGCGCGTAAAGACGAAGGATTAAGACCAAAAGATATTCAAGCATACGATGTCAATGAACAGCTGATGTTGAATGTATATAGTGCTTACCAAGATGCCTGTGATAGAGCCGGTCTTGTTGATTTTGCCGAGATCCTATTGCGCTGCTACGAGCTATTACAGCAACAACCTACCTTGCTACGTCACTATCAACAACGCTTCCGCCATATGCTAGTGGACGAGTTCCAAGATACCAACAGCATTCAATATTTGTGGTTGCGCCTGCTTGCAGGTAGTGACAACAATATCATGATCGTAGGGGATGACGACCAGAGTATTTACGGCTGGCGTGGTGCAAAAATAGAAAACATCAAACGTTTTCTGGACGACTTTAACGCCGAAACCATTCGCCTTGAACAAAATTATCGTTCTACCGCAACCATTCTAAAAGCATCCAACGCGCTCATTGAAAACAACGCGGAACGAATGGGTAAAAGTCTCTGGACTGACGGTAACCAAGGCGAGCCGATCTCAATTTACGCCGCTTTTAATGAACTTGATGAAGCACGCTTTGTGGTTGGCAAAATTAAATCTTGGTTACAGGCTGGCAATGCGCTCAGCGACAGCGCCGTACTCTACAGAAACAACGCACAGTCCCGGGTGTTAGAAGAAGCCTTACTTCAAGAAGGGCTAAAATACCGTATTTATGGCGGTATGCGCTTTTTCGAGCGCCAAGAGATTAAAGATGCCCTGTCTTACCTGCGCATTATTAGTAATCGTAATGACGATGCGGCATTTGAGCGTGTGATAAACACGCCTACCCGTGGTATTGGTGATAAAACATTAAGTCATATTCGCGATTGTGCACGTCACGAATCACTCTCACTTTGGGATGCAGCCAAAGCTGTGCTTGCGCAAAAGCATTTAGCTGGAAGAGCTGCTACGGCGGTGACAAAATTTATTGAATTAGTCGAGCAGCTCGACGATAAAATTGCCGTGCTTGAACTGGCACAACAAGCGCAGACAGCCATTGAGCAGTCAGGTCTCATGGCAATGTATCAAGCCGAAAAAGGCGAAAAAGGCCGCGCTCGAGTGGAAAACTTGGAAGAATTGATCAGTGCTTGTGGTCAGTATGAGCTGCCTATCGATGAAGATTTTACTTCACCATTACAAGGCTTTTTAGCCTATACCTCTTTGGAGGCAGGCGAAGGCCAGGCTGACGAGCACGAAGACGCGGTACAAATGATGACGCTGCACTCGGCCAAAGGTCTCGAGTTTCCATTGGTCTTTATGGTTGGGGTCGAAGAGGGCATGTTCCCATCGCAGCAAAGTAATGAAGAGTCGGGCCGCTTGGAAGAAGAGCGCCGTTTGTGCTACGTCGGTATGACGCGTGCCATGGATAAGCTATACATTAGCCACGCAGAAAGTCGCCGCTTGTATGGTCAAGAAAAACATCACAGCCCTTCAAGGTTCTTACGTGAAATTCCTGAAGACTGCATGGAAGAAATCCGGATTAAAACGCAAATATCTCGTCCGGCTAACTCGGGCCGATTCAGTCCATCAATCAGTCACGCGACCTTTGAAGATAGCGGTTTTAATTTAGGCCAGCGTGTCCTCCATGCCAAATTTGGTGCAGGCACAGTGCTTAACTATGAAGGTGCGGGTGCTCAGTCACGCATCCAAGTTAGCTTTGATGATGTTGGTAGTAAGTGGTTAGTTACCGCCTATGCAAGACTTCAAGCACTCTAATCTGCAACTATTACGTTCTCAGCTTGCCGATGCCCGCCATCGGCAACTCTTGCTTATCACCGGCAGCCAAACTTGGTGTTACACGCAGTGCCAGCAGCTATTAGCAAACTCAAACGATAATCTAATCCTAAGTAGCAGTAAGACATTAGAAAATGCCGTTTGGCCCGAGCATTTACACCAAATACTCGGACAAGAATTTAGCAACCTAGTCTACGACGGCTTTAGTGGGATTGTGCCTAACAAAATCGCAGCGGCCGCGGGCACGGTAAAGGCAGGCGGCTTACTCCTACTGTTACTTCCCGAGTTAGATGAACTCGACCACTGGCTAGACCCTGCAATTACCCGCTGGTGCTCAGAGGGGCAAACGCCCATACGTAGCTACTTTTTAAAAAGGTGGCAACAACTCTGGCAGCAACAACCAGCTTGGCATATCAGTGAGCACTTTGGGGTTCAACTGCCCTTAGCGTATCTTGCTGCAAGTTCGGCGGTTTGTGGTATTGAGGAGCAACAAAACGTACTGACACAACTCTCCACAGCATTGGAAAACCAGCAAACACCTGTATTACTAAGCGCTGACAGAGGCAGGGGAAAGAGTGCGCTATTAGGCCTCTTGGCATCAAAGCATCCTACGCAACAATTTGTTATTTGTAGCCGTCACCTTCATGCTCTGCATAGTTGCTTTAGCATGCTTGCTCAAGCACTCAATACCGAGGTTGATGTAAAAACGAAGAAGCTGGCTAATCTCAGCTATGTGGCACCAGATGCGTTACTACAACAAGCCTCTGCACTTGATAGCAATACGGTTATTTTGGTAGATGAGGCAGCCGCCCTGCCAGTTCCATTTTTAATACAAGTCGCTCAACTTGGCTTTCGCTGCATTTTTTCCAGCACCTTAGTTGGTTATGAGGGTAATGGTAGAGGCTACACCTTACGGTTTAAACGCTACTTAGAATCACATTACCCAAGTTATCTTGATTTCACCTTATCGACTCCTATTCGTTACGCATCGAATGATCCACTGGAGCAGCAGATCAGGGATTTATTTGTACTCGAGTGTAAAGCGACATCACCCATACTCACTTCCTCAACCACAATGCGTGCTATTTCCCAGAGTGAGTTGATAGAAAATAGCTCGTTACTTGAGCAAGTTTTTTCACTGCTCGTATTAGCCCATTATCAAACCAGCGTGGATGATTTAAGGCAATTATTAGATGCACCCGATCTGCATTTACGAGGTGCATTTTGCAATAACGAGCTAATAGGAATTTGCCTTGCTGTTATCGAAGGCGGACTCGCTTCAGATCTCGCAGAAGATATTCTAGCGGGAAAGCGAAGACCCGCAGGCCATCTCATGGCGCAGCAGCTAACAACAAGCTTTGGTGATAGCCAGTTTGTCACCGAAAAAAGCGTAAGGATCGTTAGAATAGCCGTGCACCCGGATGTACAACAGCAAGGGATTGGCCGCCGCCTACTGGCGTTCTTTGAAACCACATTACCAGAAGATATCAGTTACATAGGAACCAGTTTTGGCCTTACAGCGCCATTGCTTTCGTTTTGGTCACAACGTCACTATCAGCCAATGAAACTGGGTTTTAAGCAAGATAAGGCCAGTGGTGAGTATGCGCTTTTGATGTTCAAAAAAGTCAGAGGCGACATAGGCAACACCTATACTCGAATATTTAAACAAGCTTTTTTCTATCAGTTACGCTCGCACTATCAACAACTAGATACTGAGGTGGTGAGCGCACTATTAGCGACCTTACCCTTTGAACATATAACTAATGAGCAGCTGGATTATTTGCACTATTTACGTAACAGCAATCCGGTTGAGCAACAAGTATGTCCTTTTATATGGCAGCTGATCACAACCGATCCTCGATTACTTAAAAACTTAACTAAAGTTTCCAAAGCATTAGTAATTCGTCTAATATTACAGCAACATTCGACCCAAGTCGTACTTAATTTGCTTGGGTTATCTGGTAAAAAGGCCCTCACCACAACGCTAAGAGAGACAGTGCAGCAAGTATATGAGTATTTTCGGTGTTAAGTTTTTACTATTCGTTTTTGCTTCTGCTGTACTGAATTTTACAGTATCCGCTCAATCTGTGGTGAAAATTGGCATGTCTACTGCCCTTTCAGGGCCCGCAAAAGAGATCGGTCAACAACTGAAAGCGGGTGCCGAACTACACTTTAACTTTTATAATCAGCACAAAGCGAATGGTGCAGCTGCGATTGAGTTGCAGGTATTGGATGATGGTTATGAGCCACACAAAACCGTAACCAATGCGCGTAAGCTCGTTTACGAAAATAAGGTCGATGCATTGTTTGGCGTAATGGGCACCCCCACATCTTATGCCATAAAGCCGATTTTAGAGCACTCTAAGGTTCCCTTTCTTATGCCATATACTGGCGCTGAGTTTCTTCAAGAGCCACATACATTTAATGTCTTCAACCTCCGCACTAGCTACAATAAAGAAGCACAAGATATCATCCGCTACTTTATTGATGAACAAAAGCTAAAGCGGGTGGGTTTACTCATTCAAGCCGATGAATTTGGTCTAACCGTAGAAAAAAGCCTTACTAGAGCGCTTGCGGAACATGGATTAAAACCCGTTGTGATAACGCGTTTTAGACGTAATACCGATGATATTGAACGAGCCCTTGAACAAGCACAGCAGCATAAAATAGAAGGCTTCGCGATGGTAGGCACCTACACGCCACTGTCTAAGTTTATTAATCGTGCCATGGAGGTTGGCCTTGAAACACAATACGCAACGGTTTCATTTGCTTCCTCAAATGAGCTATTTGCTAGACTCAAAGGCAAACCCAAAGTTTTAGTCACCGAAGTTGTACCCGATCCTGCGATTTGCAAGGGCAAGCTTTGTGATACCTTTCGCGAGGCAGTTCGCAATACCACACTTTCCCATAACGAACAGGTTTTTGAGGGCTATCTCAATGCCTACTTATTGACGACTGCTATCCAGCAATGTGAGCTGCCCATTGATAGCGATTGTCTGCTAAACGCATTACAACAGGAGTTGGAGTATAACACCGTTATTCGAGAGGTATTTATGCTCCAACCAGCGCAAAAGAAATTGCCAGTTTACCGCTCCTTTTTCTAATAATGTTCTATGCTTAGTTGATACTGACCATATGCGAGGCTGACATGGATTTAATTAACTTTCGCGTCGGGAAAAAAACAATATCACTGCAAATCCTCGATATTCTATTAACTGAACGCTACGAAGAAAATTTAACCGATTTACCCAATGACAACCCCAGCTTTTTGGGTGTTAAAGATTACATGGGCGCACCTACCCCTATTTTTGATTTAGGGATCATATTGAACAAGTGCTCGTCTTACGAAACCAATCAAGAATTGGTCAGCATGCTAAAGCAGCGAGAGCAAGATCATAAAGAATGGCTTGTCGCACTCGAAGCAAGCATTTTTAACGATGTCCCCTTCACTAAAGCCAAAGATCCAAAACAATGTGCTTTCGGGCAGTGGTATTACGGCTTCAAAACTGACAATGACGACCTCAAGGCGCTTCTAAAACGCTTCGAAGAACCGCATGCAAAACTACATTCATTAGCAGATAAACTATTAGTGATGTGTGCACAGGGACACAAACAAGAGGCTATAGATACGCTCGCTCGCGAAAAGAGCACCACTTTTAATAAACTCATGCGATTATTTGAATCCGCTCGTGATCAGATCATGCTCGACCATAAACCTATCATCGTCTTTACCACTCAAGATGGCCAAAGTCCGCATATCGGTTTGCTTGTCGATAAGGTAGAAGATAACGTTCACTGTGATGAAAGCGATATTAAATCACTGCAGGAAATGACCAGTATTGGTTTTGAAATAGATGCGCAAACCAAAAAATTGATGAAAGGCTTGGTCAAGATGGGAAAACGCCACAGCGTATTGATTGATCCTAGCGCCATTTTCCGCCCTGAACATCTACAAAATTATGAGCCAGAAGAAACGGAAGAGTACGGCTTGTTTTAGAGTTAGCAAATGGAGCACAAAAAAACGCCGCAAAAATTGCGGCGTTTTTTGTATTCTAAGTAACCTGCCTTCGAGATAAGTTGTTATCTCAAGTCCAGGTCAATTATTATTTAGCTTGGCGGCTAGCGCGTTTACGCTCGCTTTCAGTCAATAATTTCTTACGAATACGGATGCTTTCAGGCGTTACTTCTACAAGCTCGTCGTCATCGATGAACTCAAGTGCTTGCTCTAAAGACATAACAACAGGTGGCACAAGGTTTTGTGCTTCATCAGTACCAGATGCACGTACGTTGGTTAACTGCTTACCTTTAAGCGCGTTTACCGTTAGGTCGTTATCACGGCTGTGAATACCAATAACCATACCTTCGTACACTTCAACACCGTGACCGATGAATAGGCGACCACGCTCTTGTAGGTTAAATAGTGCGTTTGTTAGCGCTTTACCTGCTGCGTTAGCGATTAGTACACCGTTCTTACGCTGACCGATGTTACCGCCTTTGTGTGGACCGTAATGTGAGAACGTGTGGTACATCAAACCAGAACCAGACGTTAACGTCATAAATTCAGTTTGGAAACCAATTAGACCACGTGCAGGCATCATGAAGTCCATACGCACACGGCCTTTGCCGTCTGGAGACATGTCAGTCATTTCTGCTTTACGCAGACCAAGCTGTTCCATGATAGAACCTTGGTGCTCGTCTTGACAGTCAATTGTCACTGTTTCGTACGGTTCTTCTAGCTGACCATCAACATGGCGCAAGATTACTTCTGGACGAGATACTGCAATCTCGTAGCCTTCACGACGCATGTTCTCGATAAGAATACCTAAGTGAAGTTCACCACGACCAGATACACGGAAGCTATCTGGGTTATCTGTTTCTTCAACGCGTAATGCAACGTTGTGCACAAGCTCTGCTTCTAGACGCTCAAGGATATTACGAGAAGTTACGTATTTACCTTCTTGGCCTGAGAATGGTGACGTGTTTACAGAGAAAGTCATTGTTACTGTTGGTTCATCAACAGATAGTGGTGGTAGTGCTTCAACATTATTCTGACAACAGATAGTGTCAGAGATCTTCAGCTCACCAAGACCTGTGATTGCGATGATATCACCCGCCGTTGCTAGTTCAACTTCGTGACGGTCAAGACCTAAGTAACCAAGTACTTGGCCAACTTTACCGTTACGTGTCTTACCATCAGCACCCACGATAGTCACTTGTTGGTTAGGTTTAACTGAACCACGCGTGACACGGCCAACACCGATAACACCAACATATGAGTTGTAATCAAGCTGAGAAATTTGCATCTGGAACGGACCTTCAGGATCCGCGTTAGGCGCTTCAACTTCGTCTACGATAGCTTGGAACATTGGTTCCATGTTGTCAGACGGCTCATCTAGGTCAAGTGTTGCCCAGCCGTTGATTGCTGATGCGTAGATCACTTTAAAGTCTAGCTGTTCGTCAGTTGCACCTAAGTTATCAAATAGATCGAAAACTTGGTCCATTACCCAATCAGGACGAGCGCCCGGCTTGTCGATTTTGTTGATTACAACAATTGGCTTAAGACCCTGAGCAAACGCCTTTTGCGTTACGAAACGCGTTTGTGGCATCGGACCTTCTTGTGCATCAACTAGCAGTAATACTGAGTCAGCCATCGAAAGAACACGTTCTACTTCACCACCGAAATCGGCGTGTCCCGGAGTATCTACGATATTGATACGGTAGTCGTTCCACTTGATTGCGGTATTTTTTGCAAGGATGGTGATACCACGCTCTCTTTCAAGATCGTTTGAGTCCATCACACGCTCTTCATTACCACCGCGCTGCTGTAGTGTACCTGATTGCTCAAGTAGCTTGTCTACAAGCGTTGTTTTACCGTGGTCTACGTGCGCGATAATCGCGATATTTCTTAACTTTTCGATGCTCATATTATTACTCAGTGAAGTTGGCCCTCAGTGATCCTAGTCGATCTACGCAAAAATGCGCGTTGAGATTGCCCGATTGAGAATTAAAGGTCGCGTATTATCTACTATTAATGTGACAGATGAAAGTTTATCCAACATTTTTTTCAATAATCCTGAGCGGTGCGCGCATAAATCAACACCCAGTGTGGCTTCTGCACGGTCTTATGCAGCTAGAGTCCATTTATGGTCTTTTATCGTCCGATTATGGACTGAACACTTGTAAATAAAATACAAATATTATTAATATCAATAAGGTAAGCTTGGCATAGGCGTTGCTATTTCCCTATAGAGGAGAATAACTATCACAACATACCGATACACAAGGTGAGCGGATTTGGAGTAAATATGGTAACGCATTCACTTAAAATGGCCTGGCAAAAACTTCGCTGCCATGTCAGTTACACCCTAACAATAACAATTACCCTAGCGCTGACACTCGGTGCGCTAGTGGCAATGTATAACCTAAACTACCAATTGCTCGCAGCTCCGCTCCCATACCCAGATGCAGAACGCTTGGTATTAATGCGTGGCGCGTTAGTAGATGACAATAATGAAGTGAAGCAACGCAATTTTATTCCTCATGCAGGCAGTATAGAGGCGTATGACAAGCAAGCACAATTTTCCGATATCGAAGTGATGGCCATTCAGAATATCAGTATTGATGTTGAACAAAGTTTACCGAGCAGCCCAACATTTAATACTGGCGCGATCACCCCTGAGTTTATGTCGATACTCAATGTACCACTGGCACTGGGACGGTACTTTTCAGTAGATGAAGGGATGGATAGCCAACAACCTGTCGCGATCGTTTCGTACCAAGTGTGGCAACGTTATTTCGGCGGAAATACAAACGTTTTAGACCAAACATTGGTATTTAAGGGGGTGAGTTTCAAAATTGTTGGCGTCACCGACGAGCGATTCATTGAACCGATATTATCCACACCTAACTGGCACACCGATGTATGGATCAGTTATGACTATAATGATTCTCCAACACCAACATGGCAAAGAAATAATATCCAGACATATCAACTGCTAAAGTTACATGATGTGCAACATGCTCGTCGCGCAAAGCTTTCTCTTGAAAACTGGCTTAATGAAGAACTACAACAACAAACTGCTGGTGAGCAAACATTTGCTAATAGTAAAGTACAGCTTGAATTTATACCGATAAAAACTCGTATTATTGGTGAAGCATCACAAGTGAGTATGATGATGCTACTCGGAAGCGCAATATTACTGTTAATCGCATTAAGTAATATTTGTAATTTAGTGCTTTCACGTGCCGCCGAACAACAAAAAAGCTTTTCCGTTCAGGCCGCTTTAGGTGCCAAGCCTAATCATCTATTTTTCCACATTGCGATAGAATTAGGGCTGTTATTCATCAGCGCAGCTGTATTATCACTACTCATTGCAGAGGGGATCATAGGGCTACTAAAATCAGGGATTGTCGGCCCGCTCGCTCGGTTACAAGAGCTACAACTCGAAGCGCATACTATTGCTTTCGCCTTTACCGTCAGTACCTTATTATGTTTATTACTTTCTTGGATAGTAAGCCGTCAACTTAACTACCGTCATATTATTCAACAGCTGCAAAGCAGTGGTAAAGGCACTGGCGTTCAGATTTCCGCGATGACCCGCACTTTATTAATATCATTCCAATTATTTGTTTGCCTGTCACTGCTCACTATTTGTCTTGGGATATTCCAAACAAGCTGGCAAAACTTGCAGCGTGATACAGGGATACGAGAACACAATACCTATCAAGTAGCACTAAACTTAGGTACTTTGCTACAGCAGATGAGCCGCGAGGAGCGTTCACAACTGCTTTTATCTGCCGTTGACTCGTTAGCAAAGTTACCGCAGGTAACCAAAGTAGGCATTGGCGGCTATCCCCCTTTTTCCTATTGGCTGCCGGGCTTTTCAAATCGTCAAATGCAATTTGAACCTGGTATAGAAAAAAACTCATTTGAATATCAAAGTACGGCTGGTACTTGGCCATACTTTGCCACCTTTGGCGCAACCCTTATCGACGGTAGGGCTTTTACTCATGAGGAAGCTATTAATAATGAGCCCGTTGTCATTGTCAATCAGACCCTAGCTACGCAATTACGCCAGCAAGGGCAAGTATTGGGCGCTAAACTATATCCTAGAAACGGCCAACAAAGCGTTGAAGTGATTGGTGTTGTCGAGGATATTTATCTTCCTAAACAACCTAATATTGCAAGGATTTTCATCCCCTCAGTGCCAACTGGTTACCCCTTTGTGTTAATTGAAACTCAAGCACATGCCACAATTAGTCGAGCGGAAATAAATCAGACACTCAAAAGTATCCATCCGCAAATGCGCGTCTATAACTTTCAGTCCACGACTATGCTTTTAGCTACGCACTTACAGCAAGCTCGTGTCATTAGCATGTTCACTTTGATGCTATCGATATTTGCTCTTGCGCTTGCGGCACTTGGTATTTACGGTGTATGTAAGTACAGCGTGGCGTTACGTCGGTTTGAGTTGGGCGTGAGAATGTCAGTTGGTGCAACACCAGTTGCCGTATTTAAACTGGTATTACAAGATAATTTGCGCCCCGTTATTGCAGCAGCATGCGCTTCTATCTTGGTGTTATTGAGTATTGCGATACTTCAAGATACGCTTGTACCTATTACAATAGATAGCGCTATCCACTGGTTAATTTCACTAGCCACTGTTATCACCTTAGTCACAGGTGTTACGCTACTATCTTCAAGAAATATTATTGCCCGCCCCGCATTACATGCACTTCGCGGAGAGTAATGTAGTGACTGGGATGATAATAATAAATCAAGGAAGCTTACTGTGAGTGCTAAACCACAAATATTGCTAATAGAAGACAACAGAGAAGTAAGATTAGCTGCGCGATTTGTATTGGAAGATTTAGGTCTAGCCGTCGAAGAAGTCGAAAATCCAGTGCAAGCACTCAGCTTTCTTGAACAGCACCAGCCTAGCTTGATCCTACTCGATATGAACTTTGAGTTAGACTCTACATCGGGGCAAGAGGGACTCAGGTTTCTACGACAGCAACAGCAACTTGGCAATACCACCCCTATTGTCGCTATGACGGCATGGTCACATACTGAGCTTGTAGTTCAAGCCATGCAACTGGGCGCGGCAGATTTTCTCGAAAAGCCCTGGAAAAACCAGCGCTTTGAACAAGTTATTAGAGGCCAGTTACAACTCAATAAACTAAGAAATAAAAGCCAAGCTTTTCAGCATGCGCTCGCTGGAGATGCTAAACCTGTGTTATGGCGCAGCAAAGCCATGCAACACCTGATGACGCAATTAGAAGTCATGGCTCCCACGGATGCCAATATTCTGTTAACCGGAGAGAATGGAGTTGGCAAAAGCTTAATAGCCCAGTGGATACATCAACACTCGCTGCGTGCAGCGCAGCCATTTATTTCCGTTAACATGGCAACCATCCCTGAGCAACTGTTTGAGAGTGAGCTTTTTGGTCATACCAAAGGCGCATTTACTGACGCCAAATCAGACCGTGCAGGACGGTTTAAATTAGCGGATCTTGGTACCTTATTTTTGGATGAAATCGGCACTCTCCCGCTTGCACAACAAAGTAAGTTGCTGCGAGTGCTAGAGTCTCGAGAATATGAAGCAGTAGGTTCAAGCGTCACTGAAGTCGCTGACGTGAGGCTCATCAGTGCAACGAATGCAAAATTAGAGCAGTTAATCGCTCAAGCTGAGTTTCGCCAAGATCTTTTTTATCGGATCAATACCTTCACAATCGAAATCCCGCCCTTGCGAACACGCCCTGAAGACATTGAATTGTTAGCGGAACACTTTATCAAAACCCATGGTCAGCGATATGGAAAAACGCAATGCTGGCTCACACCCACGGCACTAAATCAGCTAAAACAGTACAATTGGCCAGGTAATACAAGAGAGCTTGGTCACTTGCTCGAACGCGCCGTGCTACTAACACAAACGGGTGAAATCGGCCCCGAACAATTACATATGAGCACGCCTTCACAAGCAAGTGCGAATAATTCCATGTCGCTGCCACTCATCACATTGGAGCAAGCAGAACAACAACTGATTACTCAAGCTTTGACTAATACGGCAGGAAACAAACAACAAGCTGCTGAATTACTGGGGATCACTAAGCAATCACTCTACCGACGCCTTGAAAAATATGCACTTATTTAAGGAACCTTTGGCACGCTATTTTGTAGTTAAATTTCTGCTACTCATCGCTATTGAAATTGCGGGAGTGTGTGTCGTCAGTTGGCAAATGGGGATTCGCATACCTATTTCCATGCCTCTACCTACCTTACTCTTAATCGTTGGCCTGATTGCCTGCCAAGGATTATTACTAAAACAGCTTTACAATCGCTGTAAGCTATCGTTTGAACGCTGTGGTTACCAAGCCGAAGCGTGGCTTAAGCGCGACTTTAGCCTAAAAGCCAAATCGACATTTTCTTCGGGCGTTGTCGCCCAGCTGCACAATCAGCTGAATGCGCTCTCCGATATGCTACAAAGTGAAAAAACCGATGAAGATATGCAATCTTTCCTCGTTGCTGAACTGATCAGTGTGTTAAATACCCCGATGCTTATTTTCGACCAACGTATGCAACTGTGCTTTGGCAATGACGCCTGCTTTCAACTATTTCAAAGGCCATGGCAAACCCTACGATATAGCCACCCAGAGGCGATAGGGTTAACTCCTTCTCCACAGTGGCATTTTATCGATATACAGAACAACAAGCGCTGGCAAGTTAGACACAGCACCTTTACTCAGCAGAGTCAGTCATATCATCTTGTCGTCTGTATCGATATTCAGCAAGCACTGCGCGATCAGGAGCTTCAAGCTTGGCAACGCTTGATCCGAGTGATTAGCCATGAAATAAGAAATTCCCTCACCCCAGTGTCCGCCATACTGGAACGCCTACAAACTCGCGCAAAAGACCCAAGGGATCACGAAGCATTTAATATCGTACTTGAGCGGTGCTTCCATTTGCAGGATTTTATCCATAAGTACAGCCAGCTCAACCAACCAATAAAAGTAGAGATAAAACGTCTATCGGGGTTAGAGGTGAGCAAAACCGTTCAAGGCCTTTTCACCGATGTAGCGTGGCAAATTGAACTTTCTCCGGTCTACTTTCATGTTGACCCAACCTTATTTAATCAAGTGCTAATCAATATCATCAAGAACGCCATAGAAGCGAGCCCCGCGGGCTCTGTGCTTACACTGAAGCTATATACCAAAGACAATATTGCTATCTTGGAGGTGCTTGATGAAGGTACCGGCGTTGCCAACCACGATAACTTATTTGTGCCATTTTACTCCACCAAACAAACGGGGGAAGGTATTGGCCTTTACCTTAGCCGCTATTTTGTCGAGCAAATGTCTGGTTCCATTAGCCTAAGCAACCGTCAGGATAAACAGGGGGCGGTTTGTCAACTCACCTTTCCTGTGCCACTAAACTGACCCAATATACTCAGTCCAGTTTTTGAATTCTCACGTCCACAATCGGACCTTTCGGTAAAACAAAAACATCAAAGATCAATAAAAACAATAGGATAAAGTTTGGCATATCGTTTGCTCTCATTGGTTAACCGATTAAAGCAAGGTAACTGATGATGGACGTAATAAAACAAAAACAAGCAAAGCCGCTACAAAAGCTAGGGCTTGTTATCGCAATTCCCCTAGTGCTGATATTCGCTTGGCTTAGCCTTAAGCTATTCTCAACATCGGACGAGTTCAAATTACCAAGACAAACCATCATTGTTGGACAAGTTAAACAAGGTGATTTAGATGTTAGCGTTGACGGCTATGGTGTGCTTCGTTCTAATAAACAAAAACTGATCACCACCCAAGACCCTGCCACCGTCTATGAAATCTTAGTACGCCCCGGTGGTAAAGTTCAGCCTGATACCATCATTTTGAAGATGCAAGACCCGGACCTCTTACAGCAATTAGAAAGTGCTGAAATGGAGCTGAACCGTCAACAAGCAAACTTTCGCAGACAAAAGCTCGCAAACCAGCGCGAGTTATTAATGGAAGTCGCCACCCTTGCCGAACTTACCAGTGAGCATCAATCGCTAGTCATGCGCCGAGAAGCTCAGCAAACCCTCAGAGACCAAGGAGTTGTTCCCGCCATTGATGTAAAAACCGCAGAGCTTGAAGAGCAGCAGCTGTCAGAAAGAGTACAGCTCCAACAACAACGTATAGAGCAGCTAAAGCTATTACATTCGGAAGATTTAACCATCTCGCAAGAACTGATCAACCAAGCTCAGTCTCTTTTCGCCCGGTTAAAAGAAAGAGAAGCGAAACTAACAGTCCGAGCAGGTACAGAAGGCGTGTTGCAACGGCTCGCAGTTGAACTTGGACAAAGTGTTGTGGCCGGCCAAGAACTTGCTCAAGTTGGCAGTACCAACGACCTTCAAGCGCTGGTCAGAGTATCTCAGTCTAAAGCAGAACAAATTCAGGTAGGTCAATTTGCTATGGTCAATACACGCCGCGAACAAGTGCCAGCAAAAGTCACAAGGATCAGCCCGCAAGTACAAGAGGGCACCATTGAAGTTGAGCTCACTTTTGTCAATGGCGTTCCTGATTCTGCGCGTCCAGAACTTAACGTAGATGCGCAAATTAGTACACATCAGCTGAAGAACGCACTGTATGTTGAGCGTCCAAGTAACACTCAATCACACAGCCAGCAAACGCTCTTTGTGTTAGACAATGACATCGCAACCCCTCAGATAGTGTCATTTGGTATTGATGCAGGCAAATTCTTGCAAATTGAAAGCGGTGTCACCCCAAATCAGCAAATTATACTCTCTGATACGAGTACTTATAAAAACGCTAAACAAGTACGGATCATTCAATAATAAATCATCATTAGGATACGATTATGAAAGAAACTATTTTAACCATGTCAGGGATCACCAAAGTTTTTAGTACCGAAGAAATGGAAACTCATGCATTGCGTGGGATTGACTTGGAAATATATAAGGGTGATTTCGTGTCTATTTGTGGCCCTTCTGGATGTGGTAAATCTACCCTGCTGTCAATTCTTGGTCTGTTAGACATGCCAACAGATGGTAGCTATAAAATTGAAAATCTTGAGGTTAGCCAATTAACTTTGGCGGCTGCGGCACATATTCGAAACGAAAAAATTGGCTTTATCTTTCAGTCATTCAACTTAATTGATGAACTGACAGTCTACGATAATATCGCGCTGCCATTGCGTTATCGTAAAACTCCGATGAGCAATGCCGATATTGATCACGTTGTAATGAGCTGCCTAACAAAAGTAGATATGGCACACCGCGCAAAACATCGCCCAAACCAGCTTTCAGGTGGGCAACAGCAAAGGATTGCTATTGCCCGCGCACTCGTCGGCAACCCCGCATTACTGCTTGTTGACGAACCTACAGGTAACCTTGACTCAAAAAATGGTGATGCCGTTATGGACATGTTGAAAACGCTAAACCTAGAAGGGACAACATTATGTATGGTGACGCACGACCCTAGATATGCCGATATGGCGACACGCAAACTACACCTTCTAGATGGCAAAATACTGGCCCCCCAAACACACACTAACGCCAACACAGTCGTTGACACGTTTTAGTTCATGATGGAAGCGAGGAAAGTAATATGCTTGTCAAAGACATGAGTGCCAGTCTGTACTCTCTGAGTAAAGTAAAAGTATTTACCATCACGATTATCTCTACGCTTGCGCTCACACTAGGTACGCTCGTGGCGATGTTTAATTTAAACTTTACTATTCTCTCTGCGCCGTTGCCTTACCCCAATGCAGAGCAGCTTTACGTTTCAAAAGCAGTGCACTATATCAAGGATAGAGTGGAGTTTGATGATTTCACTCCGATACCTATGCTGCTTGAGATCTATGAAAATGAAAAAACGCCGGAGTCGCAAACCGCCCTATTTGGCTATTCCGAAGAGGTGATTAGAAGTAAAGTTGAAACGCCGCAAGTCAATACCACTTACACCACCCCTGAATTTATGCCGATGCTTGGATTTACTTTTCACTTAGGTCGTAGACCGAGCGCAGACGAAGGCCTTAATTCAATGCAGCCAATCGCGGTATTGTCCTATCAAGCTTGGCAAAAATATTATGGTCAAGCAGCCGATATCGTCGGTCAATCGATTCAAATAGACCAAGTAAATTTTAAAATCATTGGTGTGCTATCGGAGCAAAATCGCGAACCTGAAATGCTTACTCCGGGTCGTCTGACTGACGTATGGTTGCCTTGGGATTATTATTCATTCCAACGCCGCGATGCGCAGCACTGGGGGATCACCGGTCCTAATCGACACGTGTTGATTAAAAAAGCGGGGGCGGTAGACATTCCCACTATCAACCACCAGCTATCCACGCATTACAACAGCCGTTTTAAAACCCAAACAGCCAGCTCTTCTTTCTTTGATGATATGACCATTACGTTGGAGCTGTTACCGCTGCGAGAAAAAATCCACGGTGATAGTGCCAGCAAAACTATTTGGCTACTTTTAGGCGCACTTTGCCTGCTACTCATTGCTTGTGCCAACATTGCTAACCTTATTCTAGCCAGAGCGGTAAATCAGCAACGTGATATGGCAATCAAGGCTGCACTTGGCGCTGGACGCGGCCACTTATCTCGGGGCATATTTATCGAACTCTTAATCCTCACAAGCAGCGCCGCGATGCTTTCCTTCGCGGTGAGTGAATTATGCTACTACTTACTTAGGCTGGTAGCTGCTGATAGCCTACCTGGCGTACTCAACCTCAGCACAAATTTCATCACGGTTGCCTTGTGCTTAATTCTTGCCGTGTTATTGGCATCGCTCGGTGCATGGCTTGTGAGCAAACGCATTAACTTTAAGCAGCTCAATAGCCAACTCCAAAGCAGCGGAAAAGGCACTGGGATCCAAATCAAAACAGAAACCCGAAAAGCCTTAATTTTTAGCCAACTATTTCTAGCCAGCCTATTGTTACTCGCTTGCTCGCAAACTTTTATCAATGCATGGGGATTACTCAACCAATCTCCTAATTTCTCAACCTCTGAACGCTATGAGGTTGAACTCAACCAACTTGTAGAGCAACGTCCAGCCCGTGAACAAAGAGATGCATTTTATGCCGAGCGCAGACAACAATTACTAGATGTTACCGCTGCGCTCAAACAAAACCCACAATTCAAAGCGGTCAGCTTAACTACTGGCACACCGATTGAATTTGGACTCAGTACCTTTCTTGCAACTGATTCAGGATTCCAGACGCAGTATTCAGTGTCTGGTAACATCGTTGATGAATCTTACCTGCCACTGATGGAGGTTAGTCTGCTACAAGGCCGCAATTTCACCACTGAAGAAGTGAATAGCCAATCAGCTGTGCTTATTGTTAATCAAGCCTTTGCAGAACAACTTGCGCCACAAGGAGACGCTATAGGTAAACGCTTTTATTGGCTCAATGGCCGTCGTCATGTTCAGTATGAAATCATAGGTATTAGTGAAAATTTAGCCATTCCAGATAAGCCTGATACCGCTCGCATGTGGGCTGTGGACAGACTGTCAGCCTATACACCAGCGTTTATTATTCAAACGCACACAGGGCAGCAGATACTTCCCCAATCCATAAACCAGACCATGGCGCAAATATCTAAACGCTGGCGCGTTGCTGAAATTCAACCTTTGTCTCAACAGCTATCTAACTCGCTCGCAATTCACCAAGTTGCAGGTTGGGCTGCGCTATCTCTGGCAACCATCACCTTACTTATCGCACTAATTGGCATATATGGCGTACTCAATTACGGTGTTTCTATGCGTCGCTATGAACTCGGAGTGCGTATGGCAATTGGTGCGTCGCCAAAAAGTATTGTACTTGGATTACTAGGAGAAAATACTAAAGTTATCTTTACGGCTCTTGGATGTGCGACATTTGCAACCGTTGCAGCGATGGCATGGCTGGCAAACTCGGAGGTCATGTTTAGTGTCTCCCTGCTTGGATTCGTATTACCACTGTCGCTTATCATCGGAATTACCGCTGCAACAACTGTATTAGCCGCCAGCGGGGTTATTACTAAGCCCGCGTTATACTCGCTGAGAAGTAACTAGGGCCTGTTTACCTTTCAAGTTTGTTTTTGCAGCAGTTTGATTGGTATTTGTACAAGGCAGAGCCTGCGTAGCATAGTTATTCTATGTGAGTCAGGCGATAACACAGTAGAAATGCTAATCAAGCGCTGCCCTTTGGGTTCACCTGAGTGCGCTTTGTTCATTGTTGCTCAACTTTTGCCTAGATTACTAGGCGGCAAGTCGAGCGTCGCGACCAAAACACACTCAGGAGAACAAAAATCAAACAGCAAAGATCAACAGGCCCTAGCCTGAGCTTCGATAAAGTCAACTCCCTGAAGGCATGGCGTCTCCCTCAAGGCGCCTTGCTTTTTTTATTAAAACACGACCCCTGATCCCAGCTATCGCATTAAATTAATTTTTGCTTTGTTGCACTTCATAATCTATACCAATACTCCAAACACTTACTCGAAGATAAAGTGACTATCACAGGGAATCGCTTGCACCAACATTGCGCACCATAATGAAACATTTACGCACCAAGTTAGTGCAACAAGCTAATCCCTAAATTTCCCAAAAGTTAAAAATCAATACTTATCAAAAACTTAAAAACATGGCACAGATCAAGCTTATCTGTGTGCAATTGCAGTACATTGCAGCAAAAAATAACCCAACGAGTCGGAGGACACATGTCACAATCGGTTTTAGATTTTATTAAAGAGCACGACGTAAAATTTGTTGATTTACGTTTCACAGATACAAAAGGTAAAGAACAACACGTATCGATCCCACATCATCAAGCCGATGAAGACTTCTTTGAAGACGGCAAAATGTTTGATGGCTCATCTATCGCTGGTTGGAAAGGCATCAACGAATCTGACATGGTACTTATGCCTGATGCAGAAAGTGCAAAGCTAGACCCATTCGCAGAAGAAACAACGCTTATCGTTCGTTGTGACGTGGTTGAACCAAACACACACCAAGGTTACGAGCGTGACCCACGTTCAGTAGCTAAACGCGCTGAAGAGTTCATGCGTTCAACAGGTATTGCAGACACCGTATTATTTGGTCCAGAGCCAGAGTTCTTCTTGTTTGACGATGTTAAATTTAAAACTGACATGTCTGGCTCTATGTACAAAATCGATGCTGAAGAAGCAGCTTGGAACTCAGACAAGCACTACGAAGGCGGCAACACAGGTCACCGCCCTGGCGTAAAAGGTGGTTACTTCCCAGTAGCACCGGTAGACTCGTCTAATGATTGGCGTGCAGCTACTTGTTTAGTACTTGAAGAAATGGGCCACGTTGTTGAAGCGCACCACCACGAAGTAGCAACTGCTGGTCAAAATGAGATTGCGACTCGCTTTAATACGATGGTGACTAAAGCAGACGAAATCCAAGAGATGAAGTACGTTATCCACAACATGGCTCACCTATACGGTAAGACAGCAACCTTTATGCCTAAGCCAATCGTTGGTGATAACGGTTCAGGCATGCACTGCCACCAATCACTTGCTAAAGACGGCAAGAACATCTTCGCAGGCGACAAGTACGGCGGTCTATCTGAAGAAGCGCTTTACTACATTGGTGGTATCATTAAGCATGCTAAAGCAATCAATGCATTCACTAACCCAGCAACAAACTCTTACAAGCGTCTAGTACCAGGGTTTGAAGCGCCAGTTATGCTTGCATACTCAGCACGTAACCGTTCAGCATCAATCCGTATCCCTGTGATCCCATCAGAGAAGGGTCGTCGTATCGAAGTACGCTTCCCAGATCCTGCGGCTAACCCATACCTAGCTTTCGCAGCCCAGCTGATGGCTGGTCTTGACGGTATCCGCAACAAGATCCACCCTGGCGATGCAATGGATAAAGATTTATACGACCTACCAGCGGAAGAAGCAGCAGAAATCCCAACTGTTGCAGCATCACTTGATGAAGCGCTTGCTTCTCTAGATGCTGACCGTGAGTTCTTAACTCAAGGTGGCGTATTCACTGACGACCTAATCGATGCATATATCACACTTAAGTCGAAAGAAGTTGAAAAATTAAACATGACAACTCACCCAGTTGAGTTCGAAATGTACTACAGCGTTTAATCGCTAACCGACTACTACGCTCAATACTGCCGTATTGAGCTTGTAGAGCCAAAACTCATTATGCGTTTCTGGCACTCTTAATCATATGTGTTCTCAAGCCCGTTGTTACGGGCTTTTTTGATGCAATTCAAAAGCTTAAAGAAAGTTGCCTTTATGTTGTCATTATGGGAATTATTCATTTGCAACTCGCAATTCCAACTGCGCTATACTACAGTATGAACAGTAGTTTGCTCTGGAGATTTGTGGTGCGTCAGTGGTTTCTTATAATGTCGGTTAGCATGACGCTAGCCCTAACAAGCATTGATGCTGCAGCAGAGTCCAATCCAAAAATCTATCGCTGGAAAGACAAAAACGGCCATTGGGTCTATTCGGATGTACCGCAACCTGGCTCGAAAGAAGTCAAACTCAATGCCAGCGCCTTAACCATGCCAAGTGTTGATACTAAAATTCTCGAGCAAACGGATACATCACCAACGATTCAATATACAGCTAAAATCACTTCCCCAGAGCATGAGCAAACAATCCGCGATAATAGTGGCAGCGTATACGTAACAGGCACCATTGAGCCTAGATTTACCCAAGGTTTAAGCGTGCAACTCTTTCTCAATGGAACAGCCACAGGGCCAAAGCAAACTAATACTCAGTTTGCTTTGCGTGGCATTGATCGCGGCGAGCATTCTGTGGTTATGAAAGTGTTTAATCAAAAAGGTATGTTAGTCGCCCAAAGCGATGCTCATAAGTTCTTTTTGCACCGCAATACCGTGAATAATTAAAGCGATATTGCTTACCTACACTGACTTTCAACCAGTAGTTGCAAACATACTATGCTCATTTCCTCTGGTATTGAGGAAGCCAAATTCGACATGTCATTGTGTTCAATCCACAACCTTTGCTCACCAACCTGAACTTGATAGTAGACCTCGGCCTTTGTTCGCAATAAATATTTATCTCGCCAGTTAGGTTGGACGACCCGCATCACACCTGTAAGGGTGGCTTTCTCGCCATTCGTAGCTCGATGTACACTCGCAGCTTGAGGAGGAAAGCAGTCACCCTGTTCGGTAACATACTTAGCGCTTTGAAAGTCACACCCGCTCATGCAGAACGTGACAAAAAGGCTCCCCCCACAGACACGAGCTAGATGTATTTTTTGACACAAAGCACTAAGACCTTAAAGTTGGCATGCTTTATTAATAACAAGTTTAGGATACGAGTTCGAAAACCCCTAGTTTCTGAGCTTAGGTAATAATTTACTTCAATGGATGCAAAGCTATGCTATTCTCATTGCACCACATTGGTGCACGGTGAACATATATGGATCAACATAACTCGATTGACTTGGATAAAGTTTGGCAATCTCTCTCAACCGCGATTTTAGTGCTCGATCAAAATTTAATGATCCACTATGCCAATTACAGCAGTAGTGAACTACTGGGACTCAGCACTAAACGGCTTGTTGGACTGGCAATTGATAGTGTGTTTAATCATCATCATATAGACCTGCCACGGCTCTCTAAATACGTGCTACAAGATGGCGTAGACTGCCAGCAACACAGGGTAGACGTGGTATTCGTAGATAATCGTGTTGCGACACTAAGTCTGCATGCCAGACGAGTTTACCTTGCAGAAAAGGCGTATATTTTAGTGGAATGTCGCCGTGTTGATGATGCCCTGCGTTATGACCAAGCATCCAATCAAATGCACCAATTTCAGGCAGCTCGAAACCTCATTCGCGGTCTTGCCCATGAAATAAAAAATCCACTTGGTGGGATCCGCGGTGCGGCGCAATTATTGCAGTACGAAACTGATCAACAAGAACGGGAAGAATGTGCCACGCTCATTATTGAGCAAGCAGATAGATTGCGCGAGTTGGTAGATAGATTACTTGGACCCAATCAGTTACCACAAAAAGAGCCGTGTAATATCCATCAGGCGTTAGAGTCGGTGATAAAGTTAACCACCTTGGAGCGCGATGCCGATATCACCTTGGTAAAAGATTATGATCCCAGTATTCCGGCCATTGTGATAGATCAAGCCAAAATTCAGCAAGTTCTGCTGAATATGCTACGCAATGCTCAACAAGCGCTACAGCATGACGGTACGATCACCATAACAACGCGCATTAAACACCGTCTTCATCATGGTGAGCGGCTATTGAAAAAAGCATTACTCATCCGTATCAGCGACAACGGTCCGGGGATCGCCGATGAGGTAAAAGAGACATTGTTCTTTCCGATGATCACGAATAAAGAAGGAGGATCTGGACTTGGACTCTCTATCGCACAAACTTTGGTAGAGCAACACCAAGGGTTTATCGAATGCGATAGTTGGCCAGGACACACTGAGTTCAGTATCTACCTTCCCTTTGACAACACCGAAACAGGAAACGTGCAATGAAATCAGTTTGGTTAGTCGATGATGATGCTTCAATCCGATTTGTTTTAGAAAAGGCGTTAAAGCGAGCTGAGTTTGAAACCGAGAGCTTCGCCAGCGGTCAAGATGTATTGACCGCGCTTGAATATGAGCAACCCGCAGTGCTGATCTCAGATGTACGTATGCCAGGTATCGATGGCATGGCCTTGTTAGATAAAATTGCAGGACTCTACCCAAACTTGCCGGTGATCATTATGACCGCGCACTCGGACTTGGACTCTGCGGTCAACGCATTTAAGAAAGGAGCATTTGAATACCTCGCCAAACCTTTCGACTTAAACGAGGCCGTTTCCCTTGTGCAACGTGCATTTCGCGCAGGCCAGCAAACTAAAAAGCAAAAGCGCCACAGTGAAAAAGCCAATAGCCCCGACATTATTGGTGAAGCCCCAGCGATGCAGGAAGTGTTCCGCGCCATCGGTAAACTTTCCGCTTCAAGCATGAGTGTATTGATTAACGGCGAATCAGGCACGGGTAAAGAGCTTGTGGCAGGCGCGCTGCACAATCACAGCCCGCGAAAAGACGCTTCTTTTATCGCGCTCAATATGGCTGCCATCCCCAAAGATCTCGTCGAGTCTGAATTGTTCGGCCATGAAAAAGGCGCTTTTACTGGCGCTGACAGCATGCGCCGTGGCCGCTTTGAGCAAGCCGACGGTGGCACCTTATTTTTAGATGAAATCGGTGATATGCCACTGGACGTACAAACTCGGCTATTGCGCGTACTCGCCGATGGTGAGTTTTATCGGGTTGGTGGTCACAACAGCGTGAAGGTCGATGTCCGTATCGTCGCGGCTACCCATCAAGACTTAGAGACACTGGTAAAGCAAGGTAAATTCCGTGAAGACTTGTTTCACCGTCTAAATGTCGTCAGGTTAAAACTACCAGCCTTACGTGAGCGCCCTGAAGATATCGCTGCCCTGTGCGATCACTTTCTTGCAAAAAGCGCCAAAGAGCTAAAAGCCGAGCCAAAAATCATCTCCAAACATGCCCTGCAAAAAATGCAAGCCTATCATTGGCCAGGCAACGTTAGACAGCTGGAAAACACCTGCCGCTGGTTAACGGTAATGGCGCCGGGCGAACTTGTCACCCCAGCGGATCTGCCCGAAGAGCTAGAAAAACCACAACAGATTGACGCCTTAGAACATGGTAATTGGCTGGACGCATTCCAAACTTGGTTAGACTCAGAGTTACGTACAGGAAAAGACCATATTTGGCCCGATGTGCAAGCACAATTAGAAACACGGCTGATCAAATCCGCACTCAATGCCTGTCATGGTCATAAGCAAGATGCGGCGTTAAAGATAGGTTGGGGGCGCAATACATTGACCAGAAAGTTAAAAGAGAGAAATATTCAAGATTAGACGACAAGCTGAGTATTATGACTCAGCTTTCCCCCACCACTCCAGTTCCCAAAATGAATAATATCTGATTGAAAATCACACAAACAAACAGTAGCTTAGACTATGCCGTATCTTGTTACTCGGCATAACTTACATTTTGTAAAGGAATCGCTATGAAAATTACATTGAATAAAAAACCACTAAAACATCTATCTAACAGCAAGAAGCTAGCAAATGAGCTTACACCGCAAGCAGCTGGTGGTTATGATGTTACCTCACCACACAATAAAGGCTGTATCAGCTATCAGGGGATGACATGCCCTACTTCGCCGTACGACCCTGCTTGCTAGAATGATCTAACTCATGTCGCTTATCGTTATATACCAATCCACATAAATAGTTGGCGACATAATCAAGTAGATTGGTGTAAGCGACAATAAAAAATCATTGCTCTAATCAAAAAAAGTCGCCACTATTTAATAAAGACAATGTACTAACTTATGTAAGCCTGTGAAACTGCTTGAAAATGTCCCACTGTTTAAACAACTAGAGATCATCAATCGCTTAGCGTTTTTTAAAGAGTTTACACTTGCCGAGCGCCAGGTGTTACTCGAGTCTTTTGGTCACTTATATCTGGTGCAGCAAGAGCGTCACGCCTTCAAACGCTTTGAAAAAGACAATCGCCTGTATATTGTGTTAAGCGGTGAGTTTTTGATTTTTAAACAAGATGCGGCCCATGATTTAGGCAAGGTTGGTCCTGGTGAATTTTTAGGTGAAGGCGCATTTATCACTAACCGAGAACGCAGCACCAGCGCACAAGCGTTAAAAGACAGCATTATATTGGCAATAACCCCAGATGCACTGACACGCTTGCCCAATGTGATCCGGGAAAAAATCAAAGACAAGCTTATTGAAGGTATGAGCCATCGCATTGCTAAGCTCAATGCATTTATTGAAGGTGTAACTGACTAAGTAAAGTAGCCCAAGCAAAACATAAAAGAATGGCACTACAGCAAAGCAGCTTATCTTGCCCACTGTGATTTGTAATCCACTTTGACTTTGAAATGACATACTGAATAAGCATCATGAGCGGGATAGTAAAGCAGATAAATCCATAAAAGAGATAACTTAGTGTTGCCGTCCACCAGAAGTGTGGACTCGTTAAGTCCGTTTCATTCACCATACCAACCATGGGGACAGGAAACTGATATACATAAATAAATATCAGTGATAGAAGCCAACAAAACAGAGGAATAATAGTAATTCTTATCACGCCATCAGCAGTCCTTTCCATAATTTCCTCCAGTTAATGTAATACATATAATTAAAGTATACTATTAAAAAGCGGTATCGAAATAGAAGTGAAGCTACTAGAGAACTCGATTGTTGCGAGAAGAAATGGGAGCCGTAGCTCCCAATTTTTATTATGCTAATAACTCACTGAATGCATCAAACAAGCTATCTAGCTCTTCAATGGTGTTGTAGTGCATACAACCAATACGCACCACCCCACCTTTATCCATCACCCCTAGCTGCTCGCAAAGCCCTTGGGCGTAGAAATTGCCATCCCATACGCACATGTGCTTTTTACCTAAGAATTCAGACACGGTACGTGGCTCGATGCCCTCAAATGTCAAAGCAAACGTTGGTGTGCGCTCAGCGAGTCGCTCGCGTGATTCAATACCAAAAAGTTTAACCTGTTTAAACTCGGCTAAACGCGTTAAGAAGTGTTGGCTAAGCTGCATCTCATGCGCTTTTGTGCGTGCAAACGCCTCAACCAGCTTCTCTCGGCGTGGTGTATCCGCACTCATCTCGCTTAGTGAAGCAATGTAGTCAATCGCCGCAACAACACCCGCTAGCCCTTCGAAACTCTGCGTACCAGTTTCCCAACGACCTGGAATAATGTCTTTTGCCGGCTCCACCTTATACGGAGTAAAACCTTCTAAATGCTCACGCTTACCATACACAATGCCGACATGCGGACCAAAGAACTTATAGGCAGAGCACGCAAGGAAGTCGCAATCCAATGCCTGTACATCGATTAGCTCATGAGGAGCATAATGCACAGCATCAACATATACCAATGCACCAACTTGGTGCGCAAGCTCCACAATACGTTTGATATCGTTGATTGAGCCCGTTGTATTTGATGCATACGTCACCGCAACCAACTTAGTCTTGCCGTTTAGTAGTGATTCAAAATGCGCTAAATCAAGCGTGCAATCGGCTTCATTAATGCGCACTGCATGTACCGTCGCACCTTTATCTTCGGCAGCTTGACGCCATGAAGAAACGTTTGAATAGTGATCGGCATTGGTCACAATGACTTCATCACCCGCTTGCCATTCGCGAGATAGCGCACGGCTAAAGCTAAAGGTTAAGCTGGTCATGTTGGCACCAAATACAATTTGATCTGCACTTGGCGCATTGAGTAAGTCAGCAACTGCTTGGCGCGCTTCACTCATCAAACTGACGGTCTTATCGCTTGAGAAAAATGCACCACCTAAGTTAGAGTTAAAATAACCAAGGTAAGCAGACATCGCGCTCAACACGGACTGCGGGACTTGAGAGCCACCTGGGCCATCAAGGAAAATTGGCGCGGTTCCGCCAATACTTTGCATAAGCGCAGGGAACTGACGACGCACTTGATTTAAATCCATACTACCCTCTTAGGCTGTAAATACGAAGCAGTCTAGATAACCAACTTGCTCGGCATCTAGCTTGTTCATCGGTGTTGCGTTATGCCACACTTCACGGTCATTCACGAGTGCAAATAAACCGTCTTTGATTTCCATTTTGAAGCAAGGTTCGGCTTCTTTGTGCTCATATACCAATAGCTCACCACCGGCGATATTTTCGTGAGAAACACCGCAAACACACACATGGTCAAAACCATCTTGGTGCACACCTTCTGGCGCTGGAGGGGTATCGCTTTCAATCGCTAACATGCGAAACTGATGCACTTCTATGCTGGTATCGTCTGCAATTCCTGTCATGGCTTTAAATTCAGCAAGCATATGCTTAAAGCCATCAGTGTTTAACATGTCCAGCTCAAGGTTTTCGTAAACACGCTCAATATTACCTTGGAAAGTATTAATTGAATCGTCTTGAACGAAAGCCTTAGTCGGCTGCAATGTCACTTCACCGCCAGTGAATTTAACCACAGAATAGCGGCGCTTTCTGAATGCACCATCGGCATAAGGGTTATCTGGAAGTTGATTGAAAAAAGGCTTAACTGCGTCGATATGTGACTGCGGTAAAAAGCGTAGTTGTAATAAATTCTGGTTGTTTACTGTTGTCATGATCCTCTCGCCCATTGATGAGAATTTGCCGACAATTCTAATAAAACCAGAGAAAATTACTGTTTAAAAAAACGGGATTTTAATTACCAATACGCAATAAAAACCCAATTATTACCATTTTAGTAGATTACTTATCTAGGTTTAAAATAATGCTTGATAACAACATTTAACTTGAGCGTTTTATGTGCATAAAAAAAGCCAACATGCGCTGGCTTTTTTCTTTCAATGTATTCTAGAGCGAGTAATTAAACCGCTTGTTGAATGATCACTGAGTCTGCCTTTTTAGTGTACTGAGGCATCTTGTGGAAGTTCAAGTAACGGTACGTGTCCGCAGCCGTTGCATTGATCTTCTCTGCATACTCTTGATATTCAGCAGGCGTTGGTAGTTTACCAAGAATAGCAGCTACCGCTGCAAGCTCTGCTGATGCAAGGAATACGTTTGCACCTGTACCTAAACGGTTAGGGAAGTTACGAGTCGAGGTAGAAACAACCGTTGCTTTATCAGCAACACGTGCCTGGTTACCCATACATAGTGAACATCCAGGAGTTTCGATACGAGCACCTACACGACCGTAAATACCGTAGTAACCTTCGTCAGTTAACTGATCGCGGTCCATCTTCGTTGGTGGAGCAACCCATAGTTGCGTTGGTAGACGACCACCGAAATTATCCAGTAGTTTACCCGCTGCACGGAAGTGACCGATGTTAGTCATACAAGAACCGATGAATACTTCGTCGATCTTCTCACCTGTTACCGCTGAAAGTAGACGTGCGTCATCAGGGTCATTTGGTGCACAAAGGATTGGCTCTTTGATATCGGCAAGATCAATCTCAATGGTGTGCGCGTATTCTGCATCCGCGTCAGCAGTCATTAGCTCAGGATTCGCTAGCCACTCTTCCATCTTAGTGATACGACGCTCAATGGTACGTACATCACCATAGCCTTCAGAGATCATCCACTTAAGCATAACGATGTTAGAGTTTAGGTACTCTTCGATAGACGCTTGTGAAAGCTTAACAGTACAACCTGCTGCGCTACGCTCTGCAGATGCGTCAGATAGTTCGAACGCTTGCTCAACCGTCAGGTGCTCAACACCCTCGATTTCAAGGATACGACCGGAGAATTCGTTGATCTTACCTTTTTTCTCAACCGTCAATAGACCTTGCTGGATTGCATAGTAAGGGATAGCGTGTACTAGGTCACGTAATGTGATACCCGGCTGCATTTCACCTTTAAAACGAACAAGGATTGACTCAGGCATATCCAACGGCATTACACCTGTTGCGGCTGCGAATGCTACTGCACCTGAACCTGCTGGGAATGAAATACCTAGTGGGAAACGAGTATGCGAGTCACCACCTGTACCTACCGTATCAGGAAGTAGCATACGGTTTAGCCACGAGTGGATAACACCGTCACCAGGGCGTAGCGATACACCGCCACGGTTCATGATGAAATCAGGAAGTGTGTGATGTGTGTTTACATCGATTGGCTTAGGATAAGCTGAGGTATGACAGAATGACTGCATCGTAAGGTCAGCAGAGAAGCCAAGACAAGCAAGGTCTTTAAGCTCATCACGCGTCATTGGACCCGTAGTATCCTGAGAACCTACCGTTGTCATTGTTGGCTCACAGTATTGGCCTGGGCGTACACCTGCCATATTACATGCTTTACCAACCATCTTCTGTGCAAGCGTAAAGCCTTTACCAGAATCAGCCACTAACTTAGGCTTACGGAAGATATCTTCTGCTTCAAGACCAAGAGACGTACGTGCTTTGTCTGTAAGACCACGACCGATGATCAGTGGAATACGGCCGCCTGCACGCACTTCATCAAGAATTACGTCTGATTTCAATGAGAACGTTGAAATAACTTCGTCAGTACCGTGACGCTTAACCACACCTTCGTAAGGGAAGATGTCGATTTGGTCGCCCATGTTTAGTTCGTCAACTGGAAGCTCAATTGGTAGTGCACCAGAATCTTCCATGGTGTTGAAAAAGATTGGCGCAATCTTGCCACCTAGACACACACCGCCAACACGCTTGTTTGGTACGAATGGAATGTCATCACCCATGAACCAAAGTACAGAGTTAGTTGCAGATTTACGAGATGAGCCTGTACCAACAACGTCACCTACATACGCTAGCGGTAAACCTTTACCATTAAGCGCTTCAAGTTGTGCAATTGGACCTACCTCACCTGGCTTATCAGGGTTGATACCATCACGCTCGTTTTTAAGCATAGCCAGCGCGTGTAATGGGATATCAGGACGAGACCAAGCATCTGGTGCTGGAGACAAGTCGTCTGTATTTGTTTCGCCAGTTACTTTAAATACAGTCACTGAAATCTTGTCTGCAACGGCAGGCTTCTCAAGGAACCATTCTGCATTTGCCCATGACTCAATCACTTGCTTAGCAAACTCATTGCCCGCTTTTGCTTTTTCTTCTACATCGTAGAATGCGTCAAACATCAGTAGCGTGTGAGACAAACCTTTAGCAACGATTGGCGCGATAGCAGCATCGTCTAGAAGGTCTATCATAGGCGCGATGTTGTAACCACCAAGCATAGTGCCAAGTAGTTCAGCTGCATACTCTCTTGAAATGAGCGGTGATTCCGCTTCGCCTTTCGCTACTGCAGCCAAAAAGCCTGCTTTTACATAAGCGGCATCATCTACACCTGGCGGTACACGGTTGATAAATAGATCAACGATGAACTCTTCTTCACCTGCAGGTGGAGTTTTTAGTAATTCGATAAGGTCAGCAGTTTGCTGCGCGTCTAACGGCTTAGGCACGATACCTTGCGCGGCACGCTCTTCTACGTGTTTACGATATTCTTGAAGCACAATATTGCCCTCTTGGTGACGTGGACAGACAAGTAAATGATCTGGCTGCGATTATTGATGCAATCGCCTGAACCATTCCCTTGACCATAAAATATAATGAACAATTATAAGGTCTTTGAGTATAGATGAAAATCTTGCATGCGATACCTCGCCTTATAGTCACTATAAATACAATGAATAAGCATACCGAAACAAGTATATTTTGATGAATATTAGTCAAACGAGAATCATTTTAATTTTGCGAAAAGGTATGCTTGGTGGGATCAAAAAAGGCTCCTGAAGGAGCCTTTTTGCATAAGCTAAGTGAAAATTAACGCTTAACTTTTACTTTCTCTTTAGAAGAAACGTGCGCTTCTACACGACGGTTTTCCGCATGTGCTTTTAGCGTGTTTGCTGGGTTTTTCAAACGCTCTTCACCGTAACCAACCGTGGTAATACGCATTGAATCTACACCCATATCAACGAGTTTCTCAGCAACGTTTTTTGCGCGGCGCTCAGAAAGCTTTTGGTTGTAATCAGCATCACCCACAGCTGACGCGTGACCTTCAATCACTACATCTGCATTTTTATGCTCTTTCAAGAACTTAGCAACCGCGTTGATATCATCAACATATTGCTGTGAGAAAGAAGCATCGTCATGCGGGAAGCGGACTAGCAGACTTACTTTGTCTTCTTTAGTTTCGTACAAAGTACAACCAGACGCATCAACAGCATCCGTCATTGGTGTGTTAGCACACTTGTCTTCGCTATCCACAACACCATCTTTATCACTGTCTTGCGGTGCTTCTGCAACTACAGGAGCCGGAGCTGGGGCAACCTCTTCCGACTTACCAGCGCTACCGAACGAGTAGTTAATACCGATTTTACCACCAACATCAGTAAAACCTGCTTCGAGGCCTTGGTAAACCGCCGCTTCTGCATTCACGAACAAGTGATCGGTGAAGTAATGACGAACACCAGCACCTACGTTAGCAAAAGTGTTATCTGAAATTACATCTAGGTTCATCTTCTTGATACCCACTAGACCATAGAAAGGACCACCATCAAAATGGTACAAACCGTCGATACCGTAACGCTCTGCATCTAGTGAACCATTGCTGATACCGCCAAGGTCAAAGTCCATATCTGCATATTCGATACGACCACTCCAGAATTTGTCAAAACGGTAGCCGATTTCAGCACCCCAACCTGTAGAGTCTTCTACGTCTAGACCGGCCATATCGCGGTGATTTTGCCAGTCAGCATCATAGTAATCACCAAATACACCAAGATATACACCTTCTGTAGGCTCAGTAGTATTTGCATTTGCATTGGCTGTCACTGCCATCGCAACTAGTAAGCTCAAAGTTTTAATTTTCATCATTCCTTCCCATCTCTGTTAGTTTGCGCATTGAGTATCGACTCGGATAGTCTATCAGAAAATGCGTCTACCGATTACGTTGCATAGATAATATTAGCTCGTCTATTAATGTTTACTTAACGTTACATAAGGAATTTTTGCTATTTATGAATTAATTTTGATGACCAAATAGGATTTGATACAGACCTTGTTCCTTTAACAAATCCTTGTGTTCTCCATACTGGGACACTTCACCATCATCTAAAACATAAATTAAGTCGGCTTGTTTTATTGCGCTCAATCGATGTGCAATAATCAAAGTCGTTCTATCAGCCAAAAACGCTTGCAAATTGCGATGAATTTTTGCCTCAGTCTCAATATCAAGTGCCGAGGTTGCTTCATCCAGCACCACCACTTTAGGGTCGGCAACAACCATTCTAGCAATGGCTAACCTTTGCTTCTGTCCTCCGGACAATTTAATTCCGTTGCGACCAACTTGCGCATCTAATTTGTCGGCCAGAGCAAGTACGGTATCAGCTAGCTCTGCAACTCGGAGTGACTGCCACAGTACTTGGTCAGATACCTCTCGTCCCATTGCTAGATTTTCACGGATGCTGGTATTAAAGAGTATCGGCTGCTGCAATACGGTTACTATATTATCTCGCACTGCTTCGTAACCAATTTGCTCTACTGGCGTGTCATTTATATGAATCTCGCCACTTTGCTTTTCATACAATCCCAAAAGCAATTGCACCAAAGTGGATTTACCACCTCCAGACACCGCTACTAACGCTACTTTCTTCCCTGCTGGAATATGCAAAGATACCTGCTTGAGCACGGGTTGCTCTGCAACGTAAGCGAAGTCTATATTGGCAAATTTGATATCAACCTGAGATGAATCAAAGACGGTTTTCGTAGCGGGATATTGTGCTTCTGTCGCAAAATTAAAAACCTGATTTAACCTACTAAGCGCCGCCGAGGCACCATAGTACGCATATTGAATACCAAGAATTTCCTGCACCGGCCCCATCATGAACCAAAGGTAACCAAATACCGCAAATATCTGGCCGACCGTTAAATCAGAAAACACCACCATAAACATAGCGACAGCACGGAAAAACTCGAACCCCACCAAAAACACGGTAAAGCTTAAGCGGTTAACCGCGTCCGTTTTCCATTGTGACTGCACCGCGTAATGTTTGAGATCTTTGGCGGCTACTTTAACCTGTGCAAAGTAGTTACCCTCTCGACGAACAGCTTTTAACTGAGAAATAGCATCTAGCGTCTCGACTAGTGAAGTTTGCAGTGCTTCAAATGCAGCATTCTCTTCCTTTTTCAGCTCTTTAACATGTTTGCCAAACTGCCGAGAAAAATAGATGACCGCCGGATTGAGCAACAGGATCACCAGCCCCAACATCCAATCAATCCAAAGCAAAATCGCCGCAGTGCCAATGATTGTGAGTAAACCGATTAAAAAGCGTGACAAGGTTTGGCTGATAAATTTATCCAAGGTTTCTACATCGGTAATACAACGAGAGCTAATTGCAGCACCACCTTGGCTTTCGTACTCCTTAAGTTGAACTTTAGGTAAATGCGTAAGTAAGCGCTCACGGATTTGATAACTAATGTCTTTGCCAATAATAGTAAACTGGCGTGACTGCATCACCCCTAGCACCAAACTGGCCAAGCGCATGGTTATTACAGCCAACAAAATAACCACGATATAGCCACTGGGGCCATGCCATTGCTCGGGCAATACTGAGTTCATCCAAGCCACTGCTCTGCCTGGTGTATCTAGTAAGACTTCATCGACCAGCAACGGCATCATCAAAGGAATAGGTACACTCACCAACGCGGCAAATAAGGCGATGATATGCGCATTAATAAGTGGCCGTTTGTGCTCAAGGACTTTACGTTTAATTTCTTGCCAAGAAAGCTGCTGTTCTGCCATTTAGGTTCCACAAAAAGTTTGATAGTGGGCCGGTGTAGACGCGCTGGTCCACGATTCAGGATAATCTTTGTAATCATAGGGCGACGTCAACGCGGTTAGCCAACTTTCTAGCGTTTGACTCATGCCTTGCTGATTAAATAGCGCAATCTCAGCCTCCACCAACGCATTACGGGGGATTAGTATCGGGTTAGCTTGACTCATCAGGTTAGCCGCAACGTCATCGGCAGCACGCCTTTGTGCCCATTGTCGCCCCCAGCTCTCCAACTCCGTTGGCACGGATAAAGCTTTGTTTGGATGACCAAGCAAACTATTGGTTAGTGCCGCAAAGGTATTGGTAAAGTCTAGTTCATGCTCCGTCATCAACTTGAGTAAGTCACTAAGGAGCATGTCGTCTGCGTCGCTCCATTCATCAATACCAAGCTTAGCCGCCCACATATCTTTGTACTTGCGATTAAACGATTCAGAAAACTCCGCCAAAATTTGACTAAATGCTTCAATTCCCGCTTGCTCATCTTGCCACAACACCAATAAGGCCTCGGCAAGTCGCGCACAGTTCCAATTCATGATGTTTGGCTGATTACCAAACGCATAGCGGCCTTGACGGTCGATAGAGCTAAACACGGCGTTAAAATCAAACTTTTCCATCATTGCACAAGGGCCAAAGTCTATCGTTTCACCACTGAGCAAAATATTGTCGGTATTCATCACGCCATGAATAAAGCCAACCCGCATCCACTCGACAACTAAGTCAACCAACTGCTCACACACTTCACGGAACAATTCGAGCACATCCTGTTCGGTCTCAACTGTAAACCCCTCAAATAATTGCTCGCCCAGCAAGTTAAGTAGGCTCCATAGCTCATCTTTATTTTGCTGAGTAGCCAGATATTGTAAGGTACCGATGCGGATATGACTTTTTGCCACACGACATACAACCGCGCCAGGTACTTCACCTTGACGATAAACATGGTGTCCAGTAGTTACAACACCAAGGCATTCCGTAGTTGGAACACCCAAGCCAACCATAGCTTGACTCATGATGAATTCACGTACCGCAGGTCCTAGCGCACAAAAGCCATCACCGCCTCGAGAAAATCGCGTCGCTCCAGAGCCTTTCAAGTGCAGGTCGTATTGACGTCCGTCATCAAGTTTCACCCCTCCAATTAAATGCGCTCGGCCATCACCAAGTAATGGGTTAAATTGCCCAAACTGATGACCACTGTAGGCTAAGCTCGTAGGCTCAATATTGTCTAAAGGGCGTTGACCACTTAACAGCTCAGCAAGCGCTGTGGTGCCGTATTTCTCTAGCTCAAGCTTAACTAGCAACGGCGTATTGGATAGTAGTAATGTGGGCTGATTAAATCTTGCTGGTTGCTCCTTAAAGAGCAGAGCAGAGCCTTGATAGGGCTGAAAAAATACCATGCGGTCACCTCCATTTTACTAGCGAATATTATCACCAACACTCATTGACACAATTTGACTTAACTCTTGTAAGCTAAGCCCGCTATATTGACGCATTTCATTGAAAAATTGCTGCGTCGCTTGCAGTGACTTCTGACTTTGCAAGCCACCGTCGATGATCTCCTCGGCACGCAGTACCGTTTCGACATCTTTACTCAGTAAAAACGTATCTTTACCTAACACACGAAGCGCGTAAGGACCGGTATTCCCGCCGAGTCTCGAGCCATGCTTTTTCAAGTACAGCCACAAACCAACAATATTGTCTTCCGGCCAGTTTGCGACGAATTCACTAAAACGACCATGCTGTTGTTGCACTTCAAAAATCATATGGCAATTGTCAGCGATACTTTTTACCTTTTTAGCATTACGAATGATCCGCTCATCCTGACTACGTTGCTCGTACATTTCAGGAGACATCATTAACAGCTTCTCGATTGAGAATTGCCAAAACACTTCTCTAAAGCCGTCCCATTTATTATCAACCACCGCCCAATAAAACCCGCTTTGGAATATCTTTCGCGTAAATTCTTCTAGCCATTGATCATCACTTAATGCCAATAACGATGCGGTACTCAATGGTTGACTAAGCTTCGCTTTTAGCGCCACCTCAGAACCTTTACGCTCAGCAGCCCTATGATAAATTTTTTCGAATACTTTCATGCTCATGACCGAGTTTGCTTGGTATTGTATACAGGGTAACTTATCTCGCCTAAGCTCGGAATAACAACCTGTTCTCTAACGGTAGTTTTTCCTTACTGCGACCTTAGCCAGCCATTAATGTGAGAGGTTTTGATGAAATCTTAATGAAGGGCTAGGCCTAGCCGCGTTACTGACTGCGGCTAGGTTGATGTTTCATGTATAAAAAAATCTAATTAGGCTAATGCAGGAGTTTGAGTTACAGGGAGTTGGGAGACTTCGGTTAGGCAACCATTTTCCATTTTTAATAACCTGTCAGCCAATGAGAAGTATTTATCATCATGGGAGATCACCAAAATCGTTTTTCCTTTGTTTCTTAGCTCAGGTAGAAGCTCTCGATAAAATACATCTTTAAAGACCGGGTCTTGGTCCGCTGCCCACTCATCAAAGAGATAAAATGGCCTATCCTCAAGGTAAGCAACAACTAAAGCAAGACGTTTTCGCTGGCCTTGTGATAGACGTTGTGTTGTGAAGCGGCCCGATTCAATACTCACTTTATGGTGTAAATTAAGCTTACGAATTAGTTCATTTCCTTTTCGCTCCAGCTGATCGCAAGGCACATTTAACAAACGATCGAATAAGTAGTAATCACCAAACACCGTACTAAAAAGCTGGCGATAAGCATCTAATCCAGCGCCGCTAATCGGCTGGTTATCTACTACGATCTCTCCTTCGTCTGCTTCATACAAACCGCACAGCACTTTAGCGAAGGTTGTTTTGCCACTACCATTGCCACCAACAAGATAAATGAGTTCGCCTTGTTTAAACTCAAGATCTATTGGCTTCAGTGAAAATATATCGTCGCTTTGCTCGTGATAGTAACGGTGACACAGTGCGTGTAATTGGATACTGTTAAACTGCGTAAAAACTTGCACACTATTTCCATCATCACTCATCAACTCATCGGTTAATGTTTTGATGGTATTCGCTGAGGCTTGCGCGGCGAAAGCTCTGGGTATATTTGCCAGTAAGGTTTCTAATGGCGTTAGCATATAGAGAAATAACAGTGCAAAGCCAGACATAATGCGCTGACTCTCTTCACCAGTTTGCTGAGATAAAAAATATAACGCCCCACCAATGAAGGTAAAAATCAAAAAGCCACCCCAAGAGGAGGCCATATGTAGAATAGAAACCCCCTCAATACGTTCTTTTCTTAAAGCGTTTATCGCCGGATGCAGTACTTCTAACTTAAAAAACGCTCGCTTACTGCGATTCAGTTTAAGCTCTTTGATGCCGTCAGTGATCGCATCAAACTGTTGAAAAAGGCTGTCTTGCATCGCAGCAGCATTCGCTATTTTTTTAAACGCAACATTGTTCGCAAAACTATAGCTCACCGAACCTAAAACCAAGGTCAGTAATGCAAAAAGAAATATTAACCAGTCTAACCAAGCCATATATACGAAAGCACCAAGCACTATCATGGCATTCGTCAATATACCCGGCATACTCATGAAAAACCCTGCTACCTTTAAACTATGCTCAGTTAAGCAAGATTTGATCTTCGCGTCTCCCTGTAACTCTATGTGACTGATTTTTGCTTCTATCGTTTTATCAGCAACGAGTTTTCTTAACTCGGCTTGGCTATGCTCACTCAACTGTTCAGCAACTAATTTAGAAATTAGCTGTACCACGACTCCTGATATTGCCAGCGCCGCAAAAATCCAAAAGAACTCCGTCTGACGCTCGCCTTTGGCATTTATGATTTCGTTAATAAGTGCCACCAGTGAAACACTAATAATGCCGAATACAACGCTGCTCAGCGCAGTGGCCACAAAGCGTTGCCAAGTCTTTTTTATCAGAAAAACTAACACGATTTCTCCCAAGGATGATCAAATCCCTTACAGGACGACTTTGAACTAAAAAAATTCACTTGGATCGCGTCTTATATTAAAAACTCAACAACCTTGACTATGTTGCCAATTCTTAAACCTTACCTGTCACCACCGCTTGATAACTATGCTAGAGGTGTTGCACTTATTTCTGGAGATAAACCCTCTTTTGCTCAGCAAATCAAAAATATAACCCCTTTAAGTGACGCGATCTCTCGCTTTAGTTCAACAAAGGGAGTGACGAATAAAAAGGCGCTGGCCTCAGTTTGGCACATGCACTACACGCTACGTATCATGCCCGCTATTTTATTTACACACAGTGTGTTGGGCCGTGCACTCCCATTGGCTTTAGATAAAGTCGTGATCGACATGGAAAGCTGGCAACTACAGCTGCCTAATCAAGGGAAAGCCGTGGAGTGTCACGATACGGCTACGCACTATGCCGAGTTTATTAACGCGCATTTATCTCCCTTACATGCCTTTTTAAATCAGCATTTTGGAGTTGCTGAACACGTTTTATCGAGTAATTGCGCTTTTCGTTTGAGGCAGTTTTTTCCAACCATCATTCATTATGTCGGCGAGCGCCCTAAGGTAAACGATGACTATCACACTTTATCTCAGGCAGTGAAGATTGGGGGACATGTAAACCCTTTTTATACCCCAAAGCTGCAACTCTGTGACGAGCGTGGCCACTATCAGCTGAGGGAGTCATGCTGCCTGTTACATAAAACAAGCGATGGCAAGCTTTGTCGCGACTGTCCAAAGCATCCTCATCACTTTGACGCCCATCAACAACAACGAACTTTGCGCAGGACTGTTTTAACAAACTAGATATAAATCTAAATCTTTATTGTTTACCTTCGTCTTGATTTCAATTAATTCGTTTTCACTGCTGTGATATCAGCTAGGTGTGCTTATGGACTTTAGCCAAGTTATTCAACTCGAACAATATGCAAAAGCCACGCAATTTAACCCGGAGAACAACTGCCTGTTTACAACGGGTACGCATTGCTTAGTTAGCCAAGGGATCAAGAAACGCGTCACTTTACCGATTGGTGATACTAAGGATTTAGTCGCTGCAATTGACTCTCACATGCATAATGAGCCGGACAACACTATCGCCTTTGCCGCTTTGCCATTTTGCAAAACAGAGCACGCGCAAATTATTATTCCAGAGCAAGTTTCTCGTTGGGAAAAAGCGGCATTCAGTGCCTGGTTTGACGCTGAGTTAGCGTCATGCCAAGGCGTACCAAACTCGCTATTAGAAATTACCGATTTACAGCCTCAAGCTCAATTTGAAAACGCTGTTTCTCAAGCCAAACAGCTATTTGATACTGGGCTACTAAATAAAATTGTTTTGAGTAAACAGACTCAACTGCGCTTTGCAGAACCAATTAATTCCCAAGCCGTACTGCGGAATTTGCTACAACAAAGCCAATCTGGCTACCACTTTTCATTCCCTACAACCGACAACGCAATTTTAATGGGTGTCAGTCCCGAGCTATTACTGCGCAAGCAAGCTGAGAAATTAACCACTAACCCGCTGGCAGGTTCAATTCCAAGGGATACTTGCCCAAAGGAAGAAGCGCACCGCTGCAGTGTATTGTTTGCCTCTAAAAAAGATAGATATGAGCATGCCGTTGTCATTGAAGACATTCAGCAAGTATTGACGCCACTTTGCAGTGCACTACATATTCCAGCTCAACCTGAGCTGTTGAGCACCGCCACTATGTGGCATTTATCTACAGTCATTTCAGGGGTCTTAAAAGTATCAACAACCCATAGCTTAGCAATTGCCAACCAATTACATCCAACCCCCGCACTCTGCGGTAAGCCAACTGCTGATGCTTATCCCAAAATAGCAGAACTAGAGCAGCAAAGCAGAGGATTGTTTTCGGGGATCATTGGCTGGTTTGATAAGCATGGCAATGGCGAATGGGTAGTGGTGATCCGCTGCGCAGAATTACGCGATAAGACCGCTAAGTTATTTGCTGGAGCGGGTATTGTCGCTGCATCAGACCCGCGCTCTGAATGGCTAGAAACAGAAGCAAAACTCAATACCATGCTAAACGCACTCGAAACCAAGCAAGCATATTACGCAATGAGAAATACATTCCATGAAGCAAATTGATTTTACTCCTTGGCCAGCTGAATTAGCCGAGCGCTACCGCGAAAAGGGTTATTGGCAAGACCTACCGCTAACTTGTGTTATTAGCGATCAATTAATACAGCATGCAAACAAGCCTGCTGTCATTGATGAACATCGGTGCTTAACTTATTTGCAGCTTGACCAATATAGCAATCACTTAGCTGCTTATCTCTCAGCACAAGGGGTTCAACAAGGAGACACAGCACTTATCCAATTGGCTAATCAGGTCGAATTTTATATCAGCTTATTCGCACTTCTCAAGCTTGGCGCAGCCCCGGTGTGCGCACTATTCAGCCATAAACAGACTGAAATTAGAAGTTACTGTGAACAGCTAGCGCCCAAGGTGTTAATCATTTCTTCAGCACATGAATTGTACCGAGATGAGCAGTTCATATTATCGTTACAAAAAGACTACCCTAGCATACGGGCAACACTGATAGATCACCCAAAAGGTAATAGCCAGCTTAAACAAGCTTACTTGCAATCGCGGCCATTTTCAGCGCCAGATTTAGACCCGACTCAGGTAGCATTTTTCCAGCTATCAGGTGGAAGTACTGGCACGCCAAAGTTGATCCCAAGAACTCACAATGACTACTTATATTCCGTGGTGGCAAGTAAAGACATTTGTGAATTGACGGAGCAACATGTTTATCTTTGTGCTCTGCCAGCCCCACATAACTTCCCGCTTAGCTCTCCGGGCGCCTTGGGTTTTTTTGCTGCGGGTGGCACCGTTGTCTTAGCCCCAGATCCAAGCCCCAGCAGCTGCTTTAGTTTGATTGAAAAATATCAAGTAACACACTCTGCATTGGTTCCTCCAGCTTTGCAGCTATGGTTACAACATGCCCCAAAAAGCCAATATCGCCTAGACAGCCTTGATGTCATTCAAGTGGGTGGCGCTAAATTGAGTTTAACGATTGCACAACAAGTCAAACCTGTTCTTGGCTGCCAATTACAACAAGTTTTTGGCATGGCTGAGGGGCTAGTTAACTACACACGTTACAATGACGACCTATGGCACATTCTCAATACTCAAGGATGTCCAATTAGTGAAGATGATGAAATCAGAGTCGTGGATGAACACGGCAACCCCGTGCCCGATGGTGAAGAGGGGCGATTGTTAACACGAGGACCCTATACGATTCGAGGATACTATCGCTCACCTAAGCACAATCAAACTGCATTTGATGAGCAGGGATTTTATAGCTCTGGAGATTTGGTAAAACGCCTGCCATCAGGACATTTAATCGTTACAGGTCGTGTCAAAGATCAAATCAATCGAGGCGGGGAAAAAATAGCAGCGGAAGAAGTTGAAAACCTGTTACTCAGCCACCCAAATATTCAACAAGCCGCCATTGTTGCAATGCCTGACCCAACCTTGGGAGAAAAAAGTTTCGCTTTCCTGACCGGTATACCGCTGAAACCATTAGCTATTCGCAAATACTTACGTGAACAGGGAATTGCAGATTACAAGGTACCGGATAAGTTTAAGTTTATAGATAACTTACCACTGACTCCAGTGGGTAAAGTCGATAAAAAACAGCTCCGTAGCGAAACCGAAGCACAACAAAAATCCATTCAACTTTAGAGAAGTAAAATGACTATACCTAAATTAAATCACTATTCTTTACCTCGCGCAGCTGAACTTGCGCCAAGTCGAGTGGATTGGCAACTTGACTCGCAACGTACTGCGTTACTTATCCATGATGTGCAACATTACTTCGTCTCTTTTTATGGTGCAGATAATCCGCTAGTACAAGCCATGATAGAAAACATTCAGCGAATTAAAACGTATTGTTACCAACATGATATTCCGGTCTATTATACCGCCCAGCCGATCAAACAAGGTCGCAATGAACGAGGGTTACTGCTAGACATGTGGGGAGCTGGACTACAAGATCCGAGTCAACAACCTATAGTTGATGCATTAGCGCCAACCGAACAGGATATTGTCCTGACAAAGTGGCGATATAGCGCTTTTCAAAAATGCGATTTTGAAGCGCAGCTAAAAGCGCAGCAACGAGATCAACTTTTGATTGTCGGTATTTACGGCCATATTGGTGTGATGACCACAGCTATTGATGCATTTATGCGTGACATACAGCCTTTCGTTGTCGCTGATGCAATTGCAGACTTCACCAAAGACGAGCATATGATGGCTCTACACATCATAGGTCAACGTGCAGGAAAAGTGATCACGACAGCAGAAGTGGTTGGCGAAGCAAGTATTGACCTAACTACGCTCGCGGGACTTAAAGCATTCATTTTGCCTTTGATCGACTGTGAGCCAGATGAGTTTGATGAACACGAAAGCTTAATTGATTACGGTCTAGATTCAGTGCAAGTGATGAACTTGATTTCATTATGGCAACAACAAGGTATTGAAACTAACTTTATTGAGCTAGCACAAGTGCCAACTCTCGCAGCTTGGGTAGAGCTGATTGAATCTCGGATGGCAGAGTAATGGCATTGCCATTAACTGCCTCTCAACACGCGATGTGGCTACTACACACGATTAGTGGTCAAGGCAACTTATTTAACGTCGCAGAGTGCTTAGAGTTTCAAGGTAAAATAGATGCCGAGCAATTTTCCATCGCACTCCAGCATGTCTTTGGGCAAAGTGATTTGCTGCGCAGTAACTTTATCCATAATGATGATTTTATTCCAAGTATAGTAGTTGGACAATCGCTGCCTCTGCTGATCACCGAATATCTTGATCATGATATTGCTTCTCTAGCTGAGTTTATGCCACAACAAGTAGCGCATGAGCTGGCCAAATCTTTTGACTTAAGCTCTGGTTGCTTGATGCGATTTAAATTGGTGCGCACCCCTAGCCAAGATTATTGCTTTATTGTTGCCCATCACATTGTCCTTGATGGCTTTGGCTTTGGTTTATTTCATCAAGCGTTAAGTCGCAGTTATCAGGCTTTAAACACAGGGAAACCTCTGCCAAATTGCCATTTTGCTTCACAGCAACAACTGCTAGATCTGCATGGTAGTGAGCGCTACCAAAAGCAACTATCTGAGGCCGCAAGCTCCCTTAATGAATGGCTTGATGAATACCCAGTGGCGCAAAGCTTTAGTGACAGCAAAGCTGCGATTACCGAACCAAATCAACGCTACCATTTCGCGTTAGCTCGAACTCAGTGGCAAACGTTACAATCGGCAGCGAACCAGGTTCAAGCCACCCCCAGTGAAATACTGCTAAGTGTAGTTGCCATAGTGTTAGCGGCTAAGTGCAACAGCCATAAAGTGACATTAGGATTGGTGATGATGAATCGCCAAGCTCCAGTGGAATTTTCATGCCCTACCGTACAAAGCAACGTCTTACCACTACCGCTAACTTTGCCAACGTCAGGAGGATTGGCAGATGTGGCCAAGTACATCAATAGGCAGATAAAACGTGTGAAGCCATTGCAATGCTATCGTGTTGAGCATTTGAAACGAGATCGCAAACAACAAGGTAAAGCGATTGAAGTTAGCGGCCCGACAGTCAATATTTTGCCCTTCACTAGCCACCCACGCTATGGCGAAGTCAAAAGTCGCAGCCATATTCTTAGTGCTGGAACGACGGACGACTTTATGCTGCAAATTTATTTCAATGGTGATGATCCCGTGCAGTTTGATATTGATTACAATCCAGCAAGGTATTCCCCAGAGCTGGTTGTATCTATTGCAGAAGCAATGCAGGATGCTGCTAATGTCTGGTCGAACACACCGTCTTTGCCTTATCTTTCCGTCATAGAGGAGATGAACAATGTGCTTCGATGACAGCCTCAAGCAAGAGTATCACAACAAAATTGTTTGGGTGACTGGTGCAGGGCAAGGCATTGGACTAAGTGTCGCAAAGCAGTTTGCGCAGCTTGGCGCTCGTGTCGTGGGTTTCGATAAGCAGTTTGCAACTACAGAACCGCTATTTAAAGCCATACACTGTGATCTAGCAGACCTCGCAACATTAGAGCATACGCTAGCAACATTAGTGCGACCAGATCTCGCTCCATATAGCTTAATTAATGTTGCGGGCGTACTCGAACTTGGCGCGCTAGAGACATTATCACTTGAGCAGTGGCAACACTGTCAGCATGTTAACGCTGGCGCCGTATTTGTTTTCCTGAAGTCTTGTGCAGCTCATTTCAAACAGCAACGTAGTGGCAGCATAGTGACAGTTAGCTCCAATGCGAGCCATACGCCCCGCCAAAACATGGCAGCCTATTGCGCGTCGAAATCCGCCTCAACCCAATTAACCCTTACAGCAGGGTTAGAATTGGCTGAATATGGCATACGCGCCAATGTGATTGCTCCGGGCTCTACGTTAACGCCAATGCAAACTGGTATGTGGCGAGATAGCTCAGGTGCAGAGCAAGTGATCAAAGGGTTCCCGAGTCAATATAAACTTGGGATCCCACTGCAAAAACTTGCAACACCTGAAGAGATCGCACACTCGGTGCTATTTTATGCCTCATCCCTAAGCTCACATACCACTATGCAAGTGGTCACTATAGATGGTGGTGCGACACTTTAGGTTTACTAATAAGCGTTGCTTCGCGACATAAGTTAAGTAGCGCGCCTCCCCATACAACAATGATAAAGCAAGTGACTAACGTCCAAATCGACAAAAACAGCGCTGAACCTGTTGGTAGCACAGGAAACTGACCTGCGACTCCATAGTTCATAAGCGTATGGTAGGCGTAGTAAGCAATACATAACAAAAGGCTTAAACTAAAAACCAAAGAAGCTTTCACGCCTCGTAGATCTTCTTTTCGGCGCAGCTTGAGCTGGCGTTTAACATACATATAGGTGCCGCTAAGCACCAAAAATGAAAGTCCAACCCCAAAGATGCACCACAATATTTTTACCCATATGCCGGCAAAATTACCAAAATGCAAAGGATCCGCGGTATCAGATAAACGCCAATATATTCCCTGACTAGACGCAGTTTGGCTATATACGACTTCCCCAGTATAAGGATTCACATACACCTTATTTGCTCTGTCCCTAACCAATACGTCACTGGATTGACCTTCAACATAAAAATACCCTCCGGAATATCTAATCGCTCTAATTTCCAGATCTGGTCTCGCTTCTCTGACTTTTGCAGCAAGCGCCACAACAGAGAGCTGAGGCTTATCTTGTGGTTGCAATTCAGGTAAGGGGTTCACAGCAAAATCACCAACATCAGTAAACGCAGTTTTACCATCAGCCAAGTCCATTCTGACAAACTCAAACAAGTACCACATACTGGTTATCGCAATCACCACTGCTAACCACAAACTCCATACTCCAGCTAATTTGTGTGAGCTTGCAACCTTAGCGCGAGTATCGCCGCTAAGTTTTAATGTAAATAACTTTTTCCACCAGCCTCGATACAAATACAAAGCACTAATCGTGGATACGCATAGCGGAATGGCAAATAGCAAAACCAAGTAATAAGACACAATGCTGTCGAACACACCAAAAAAATGCATATGAAAATCTCGGAAAAACCGCTGAATATTCAAAAAGCTCGTTTTTCCTTGTATATTTCCAGTGTATGGATCAACGTAAATATGCTGCCATGGATTATCTGGCAAGCGAACCACAAAATCGTGAGCAAAATACGTTTCTGAACCCGCAAAAGCGATCCCTATTCGTGCGTCTGGATAGGTTTCTTGAACCTTTTCGTAAGCACTCGCTAAACTGACTTGTGGACTACTTTCTGCCGCTCTCACTGTGTCATCGAATAGCCAATCTAATTCGTAAGAAATGGTCGCAAATGCCCCTGTCCAACAGATCACGAACAATAGCAAGCCGAACCAAACACCGCTTAAACTATGCCAACTGAACCATTGTTTTGCTGTCATTCTTTTCTCCTAAAAAGAGCAGTTGGCTAAAAAGCCAACTGCTCTCTCCCTGTTTAAAATCGATAGTCGACCGTTAAGCTCGCACTACGTGGATCGCCTGGAAACAACTGACTATAACTATAGCCACCGGTCCAATGTACTTTGTCGAACACATTGTCAATCACCAAGGAGGTCTTCCAACTGTCCACCTGATAGTACACACCTGCGTTGTAGATCAGATAGCTAGGCAATATTAACCCTGCAGAGGAGGTTGCTCGCTCCCCCACATAGCTTGCCCCGATCCCAAATGCCCAATTATCATCTAACTGGTAACGTGACCATACAGTGGCCATATGTTTAGCTGCGCCCTCTTTGCGTTTGCCCACTTCACTATCATTCAAATCTTTGGTTACTTTCGCTGAGTTATAAGCATAATTGGCAATTACGGAAAGTTGTTCCGTGATTTGACCATTAAGATCGAACTCGAATCCACGCGCTTGCTCGGCACCACGCTGACGATACATATATCGGGCAAAATCGATTCGGGCTGATGCTTCAGCATCATATAGCACGACATTTTCACGGGTTATTTGATAGATAGCTGTGGTTAATTGTAAATCATCGCTAAATAAACGCGCTTTAAAGCCGACCTCATATAATTCACTATCTTGCGGTTTAAATGGGCCACCTTGTTCAGGGTTATTTGAGTATAGAGGAGGAGGCTCAAAACCCTGCATCCAACTCGCATAAAGGCTCTGAGTATCTGATAGCTTATACACAGCCCCCAATCGCGGTAGCAGTTGGCTATCTTTCGAGGAACCACCGCCGGTATTATCTAGATCAAAACTTTCTTCACGTAAGCTCGCCAGTACCGACCATTGACCAAATACCATACGGTCTTGAATATAGATCCCTTCACTTTGTAGGTTACCACCAAACACGGGGCGCTGAGTCGCATTGTAGCTATCAGTATCGCGGCGCTTGTATTCAGGATTTAGAATATCGAACTGCATCGCATCGTTGGCTACTCGCTGGCTGGATTCTCTAAATCTATCAATATAGTCATAGCCAATCACAACATTGTGTTCGATATCACCGAGGTAAAAGTTGCCATTTAGATAACTGGAAAAGGAGTCTGATTGTGCTTCTGAAGCACGCTCAATGTAGCGTAAATTGACGATAGAGTCTGAATTATCAGCATAATTTCCAATACCGTGCTCGACTAAGTCTTGATCACTATTTTGATGCATATACTGCACAGCTAACCACCAAGCATCGCTAAAACGATAGTCAACTGCTAAGCTGCTGATCAAGCTTTCTGTATCTAGCTTATCCCCTGGCTGTGTTGCCGAAACTTCAATCGGTATCGTGCCCAAACGCTGGCTACCACGGATATTCGGCTGCCCTCGTTCTAAGATCCCTTCACTGTCTGAATACACCAGTTCGAGGTTAAGCTTAAGCGTGTCACTGGGAATAAAAGTGACACTAGGTGACACTAATAGCCCTTTATTAAATGCTTGGTTTCTAAAAGAGTCAGAGTCTTCATAACCCACATTGAGTCGATACAGCACTGACTCCGATGAATTGATTGCACCTGTGGTGTCAAGTGCAACATACTTCTCTTGGTAACTCCCAAATCGAGCACTCAATTCATGACGACTAGTCGCTAATGGCTTTTTGGTTACGGTATTGATTACACCACCTGGGCTGGCATCACCAAAAATAGCTGAGGCAGGGCCTTTAATCACCTCTACTCGCTCAACATGTGCAATGGCGGTTTGTGACCAAAAGTCATTATAAGTTCGCATACCATTGAGGCGGCGATCATCTTGACTGCGAAAGCCTCGGATGGTGATGTCGTTATACACTGAAAATTCGCTCGCTCCGCTGACAAAAGGCGTCACGTCGTTTAGCCGCATCAATCCTTGTTGCTTGATTAATTCTTTTGTCACGGCGCTAATTGACTGCGGAAGGTCTAAAATATCAGCAGCCGTTTTTGTCGCTGAATACGTGTAGGTGGCAAAGTTTTTTTCCGAGTCCCGCCCCAACACTTCTATCACTTCAATGTCTTCATTTGCCAGTGATTGCTCAGCAGACCAAGCTGGTGCTGCGATACAACTGACTAGTATAAGCACTCGCTTACCTACAAAATGCATGGTAATAATCTCCCTTTTATATTAACCACGGGTTAATTACCTGCAATAGTAACGAAAACAGTTATCATTTACAATTTGATTTTATTCAACACTCATTACTTTTTGTACAGTTTCAATAACACTGGGATGCGAGATAATCTGCATATGATCAGCATCAACATAATCCGAGTGTTGAATATCCAGACGCTGACAAAATCGTTTTGCAACTCCTACATCACGCTCGTTACTCCACACAGTGTAATAGTCAACACCATCACCTTGCCGATAGTTAAGAGCATGACGACCAGCACAGCGCAATAAATAAGTCTGCTCTAAGGTTTGCACTATTTCGGTGGTAGGCATAGCTGCAACACTTTCTTCAAGCACATCAATATGCTCTAGAAAAAAACGCGTGATATCGTCAGCTCTTTCTGCCACTGAACCTCCATCAGACCAAGGAAACTGAGCAACCGCTTGATAAAACTCAGCTTCAGAGTTTGGAGCAGCGATGCTCTCCGAGAGCCTTGTTAAAATATAATCACGCCAACTTTCTGGTTGGGCATTGGTTGGTTCGAACGGGTCCCAACTATCAATTAACAGCATACTGTTTACGCGTGTATTTCTCCCTGTTAGCGCTTCAACCAACTGTAATGCTATCGCTCCTCCCAAAGACCAGCCAAGTACATAAATGTTCTGATACTGGCTAAGATCTCCGAGCTGATCCGCATAGCGATGCGCCAAAGTACTAAAATCATCTTGTTGTGATAACGCAAGATCAGGGGTAATGCCGATACAGCGAATATATTCAGGCAACGCCATAGCAAGCGGTCTGTATGACATAGTAAAGCCGCGACCGTCATGAAGACATATCAGCAAATCGCGATATGACTTCGATGATGCAGATTCAGGTAAAATGTCACAAATATTAGATTGTTTGGAAAGCGCAATTTGCTGAGCCAAATCACGCAAGTTATCTGCTTGCCAAATAGCTTGTGCGAGTAAAGGCTCTGGTCGAGCTAATTTTTGCCATTGATGCACCATACGTAACGCATGAATGGAGTTTCCACCCAACGCAAAGAAGTTATCTTCTCGATATACTTGGTTAACCTGCAGCACTTGCTGCCATACTCTAGCTAGCGCTTGTTCCAGATGACCTTGAGGTTGCGTTCCCTGACGACTTTCCTGCAACGGTTTGGGTAACGCTTTTCTATCCACCTTGCCACTGTGATTAAGCGGTAACGCTTCTAACAAAATGATTTGTTCTGGCACCATATAACTGGGTAACAAATCACTGACAGCTGCTGTTATTTGGCCGCGACTTAACGTCTGCGTGCAAACATAAGCAACAAGTCGTTTATCATTATCATCACCATGCGCGACCACTACCGCTTGATTGACTCCTTCCACCCTTAACAACTGGCTTTCAATTTCCCCCGTTTCTATACGGTGTCCACGGATCTTCACTTGATGATCTGTCCGCCCCAGAAAGCGCAGCTCGTTGTGTTCGTTACGCTCAACCAAATCTCCCGTGCGATAGAGTCGCTCGCCGACACTGGAAAAAGGATTTGCAATAAATCGCTGTGCAGTCAACGCTGGTTGCTCCATGTAACCTCGCGCTAACCCTGCACCACCAATGTAAAGCTCTCCGGCAACTCCCGCTGGGCACACATTCAGATAGCTATCTAAAACATATAACTGTGTATTACGAATTGGGAAACCAAGATGAATATTATCCTGTACCCGATGGCATGAAGACCATACCGTGGTTTCAGTAGGGCCATACATGTTATAAAGCACAACTTGCTTGGCTTTTAATGCTTGAGCCAACACAGGAGGTAATGCTTCTCCACCGCATAACCCAACGACAGGATGTAAAAGCAGTGCTTTAGCCAGTAGCCCCTGCCATCCCGCAGGAGTGGCTTGAATATGACTAACTCCCTCCAAGTCACATGCTTTCAAACTGAATACAGAATCTGCAATCCTAACTTGTGCACCGCAAACCAATGGCAGATATAACTCTAAGCCCGAAATATCAAAACCAAGCGCAGTTAAAGCCAACCATTTTGAATCTTGAGTGAGCGAAAATTGGGATTTCATTGCTAAGATAAAATTAACCAGATTGCCGTGGGTAATTGCGACCCCCTTCGGCTGTCCTGTGGAGCCCGAGGTGTATAAAATATAAGCAACCTGCTGGGCACAGACCGGCGGTGACGTCTTATGGTCTTGATATCGTGTTCGATTCACTTTTGCAATCGACCAAACCGGTAATCCACTTGGGTTAAATATATCTTCTAAGTTGGTCACGATAGCCCTTGCAGCACTCGATGCAAAGATTAATTGTTGCCGCTGATGAGGCATATTGGGATCTACGGGGACATAGACCACACCTGCCTGCATACATCCGAGCAGTGCAACAACCATATCTACTTGGCGCGAGACGACCACCGCCACTCTATCCTCGGATTGCACGCCTTGTTCGATAAGGAAGTTTGCAAAGTTGTCACTTAGTTGCAGTAACGTTTCGTAATTCAGCTTGGCACCGCTGTCATCTTGCAATGCAATTGCAGCCAAAGGGATCTGTTGCTGTTTAATCAATTCGACGACTGTAGCCACTTCGTTAGTTTGTCGTGATGCACACAATGTAGCGTCTGGTTGATAGACAACTATGTCATTAATGGCCGTTTCAGGCTTGCTGATCAATGCATCCAGTAAGTTCAGGTAACAGGTTAAGAGCTGATCTAATAAAGCCGCGCGATACATAGCACCATCAGCTTCGAAGTAAAGCTCGATATTCCCATCTTGCACGCTCACGTCCAATGATAATTCAAACTTAGCAACCTGACTCTCAACATTTATTGGGCGTAGTGCCAGCGCCATGTCATTGCTTGGAACAGTGTCACTTTGTAAGTAATTAAACAGAACTTGAAAGTGCGGATGCCTATCCGCTAATACAGGCCAATCTAATTGCTCTGCAAGCCACTCAAACGGAACTTGATCTTCGTTTATCAGCCTTAGGGTATGGCGCTGGTTTTGGTTGACGGCATCGGTGAATGTCACTCCCTCACGAACTTCATTTTTATAGAGCTGCGTATTCATAAAGCAACCCACTACATCAGCGAGTTCAGGCAGATTTCGAGCAGCGGTTGGCGAACCAATCAAAAAGTCTTGCGTGCTGCTAAAACGGCTTAATGTTGCTTGCAATAAAGTCATAAAAACGGCCGCTGAAGTACAGCCATGACGCTGACAAAAAGCGTTAACCTGCTGGACTTGCTGCTCAGATAGCCGGTGACTGAGCATTACAGGGAAAGACGAAAGCGTTGTCGTTGATTCCTTGCTCGGCAAGTTGATTGGCTGAGGCTGCTGTTTAATGTACTCCCGCCAATAAGTCAGCGTTTCATTTGCACTGTCATGAGCAAGGTATTCACTTTGCCACGTTGCATAATCTAAGTAGCGGCAACTTGGTTTGACCAATGCTTTTCCCTGATATGCGGCTAATAAATCTTTTAATATCAGTATTTTTGACCAAGCATCACTGACAATATGGTGATTCCGTAGTAATAAATACCCACCCTGTGCAGTATTCACCCAAGCGGCTTTTAAAAGTGGTACCTGACTTAAATTAAACGGCACATTACACCATGACTTCACCGCAGCTTGTTCAAGGAGTGATTGGCTATCTAATATCGAGTCTATATCAATAATGGTGAGCGGCACCTTACATGCAGAGGCAACGACCTGAGTTGCAGTGCCATCGAACTGATAAAAGGTACGAAAGATCTCATGGCATTCGACTAGTGCGTCCAATGCTGATTGCAACCGAGTAAGATCTAATGCAATAGGCGCATGATATGTACGTAATACGTCGTAAGCATTACTTTGTGGGTCTATTTGCTGTAGCAGCCATAAGCGTTTTTGTTGCAATGAAAGTACACCCGAAACCCTCTCTGTTGCAACAACCCCTGTCACTTCATCCTCTACCTCAGGTTCATTCCATAACTGCGCCAACAGGTCCAAATCAAGTCCATCTACCAATTCATCCGCTAACTCATTATTTGACATACACATACTCATAAAAATAAAAGTGGGAGCCGCTGGCTCCCACTTCATAGTCTAAAGATCATCGAAAGCTACGCCTTCACTTTGATATTTATGTGGCTTTCAGACCCATTTTTTCACGCAATGCTGCTTGCTGCTCAGGGGTCAGCGTTGCCAGTTTAATTTGCGTCAATGCTAATTTCTCCAATCTAGACGGATCGCCACTTAAGTTATTTAGTGCTTGCGCCAAAGATTGAATACTTGGATTGTCAAAGACCACACCAGGCTCAACGTTGAGTAATAGTAATTTCTTAATCCGCGTCGCAAATTTGATGGCTGATAGCGAATGACCACCCAAATCAAAGAAGCTCGCATCACAACTGACTCGTTCCACTTCTAAAATCTTCGCCAGTGTTGACGCCAGCAAGGTTTCCAACTGACTATTCGGGGCTACATAGGTAGACAATGTAAGATCAGCAATCTTAGGTAGACCTTGGCGGTCCACTTTACCATTAGCCAGTAAAGGCAGCTCAGCTATGCTGACAAAGAATGCCGGTACCATTGCATCAGGCAACACGTCACGTAGTTGCGTTTGCAGCGCCAAATTGTCTTGTCCTGTAAGCAGCTCTGCCGGGGTAGTTTGTTTGTCCAGATACTGAGTAAGAAAGGCAACCAATACAGCCTCGTTGCCATAATGTTGTACAGCAACAAAGCAATCGATACTTGCCAAGTGCTGAGAAATTGACTGTGCCACCTCGTTAGGTTCCACCCTGAATCCACGGATCTGAACTTGGTCATCTTTACGACCAGATAAGCTAATGGAGCCATCCGGTAGATAACGAGCGAGATCTCCAGTTCGATAGACTCGCTCAGCCCATTGGCTGTTATTTACAAACGCATCGTCGGACCCCACGTTAATGTAGCCGGGAGACAATTGCTGACCAGCGATACAAAGCTCACCCTGCTCACCAGTAGCACACAGTGCATCTTGGGAGTCTAAGATAAAAATTTGAGTACCAGAGAAAACATGACTTAATCTAGGTACCGCAGCATCAAAGCGCGCATTATTTTCGTATTGGTGTGACATCACACCGACCGTCGTTTCAGTTGGGCCGTAGTGATTAAATACCTGTGCCTGTGGGGCAAGCTTATGCACTTTTTGGATCAACGCAGGTTTTGCCGCTTCCCCACCAAGGATCAATTTACTTGGAAGACGCGCCGGTACGACTTCTAGTAACGCTTGCAAGTGAGAAGGTACTATTTTTACGCAATCAACGTCTTGCTCTGCCACAAAGCGACCAAATGCCTCACCATCAAGCATTTCTTGCTCATTCGCTACAACTAAACTTGCACCGTTGTAAAACGCATTAAACAATGTTGTATTGCCAATATCAGCCGCTACGGTCGACGTTAAGCCAAAGCGTTGATTCTCTTGTAAGCCTAAAGCATGGGATGAGGCCGCACAGTACTGCGCAAGTTGTCGGTGTGCAATCGCCACGCCTTTTGGTACCCCCGTCGAACCCGACGTAAATAGCACATAGGCGGTGTTATCCAAGCTTATTTCTGGCAAGACACCCGCATCAAGCTCAAGTTGTTGTGCATCAAGTAGTAACTGCTCAATATTTTGCTCATGGATATGAAGTGTGGCACTGGCAGCTTCTAGTACACGCTGCTTACGCGCTTCTGGCCAACTCGGGTCGATAGGGCAATATGCTGCACCAGCTCGCATCACGGCCAACAGCGTAACGACCTGCTGCCAACCTCTAGGCAGTGATAACAGCACAATATCACCCTGCTTTATACTTTGAGCTTGTAATGTTTGAGCCAATTTATTAACTAAAGTCACGAGCTGGTTATAGCTCAGAGCATGCGCGCCATCGACCAAAGCCACATGCTCACTGTTAGCATCAGCAAAATAATCGAGCTGTTCAAAGATATGAGAGGCTGTTACCCCTTTATCGGCATTCAATTCAACAAAACGCTGCTGCTCCAATGGCGTAACTAATGAAATTTCACTCACTGGAGTCGCCAACTTTTGCGGTGCCTGAGCGAGTAAATACACAAATTGCTCCAGTAACAAGGTAGCAGCTTGATGAGAATACGCAGCACTATTAAATTGCAACCTAACGCGGTCATCAGCAATGGTTAAACTCAACTCAGCATTATCAGCCGTCACTGCTGTGGCTTCAACACTCGCAAGTGTAGAAGCGAACTGAGTCATCATGCTACTTGTTGCTAAGCCCTCAGGACTTTCAAAACATTCAGCCCACTCATTATGTTGTTCTAGCGTGAAAGCAAACTGACCTATCCATTCTTTCAGTACTTGCATCGCAGCTGCAGGTACTTGAACGGGTAGTGCTTGGGTATAAACCCCGAGCGCATCAGCCAGGTCTTCACTCATTCTGCGAGGATCATAGCCAATACTAGTAATAAAGCTTTGCCCCGAAATACGTGCTAATAACAACCACCAAAGTGACAAATAAACACTTTCGGCTTCGACTTCTAACTGTTGTGCCAGCGCTGTAATGCCGTCAGCAACCGCTTGTGGTAAGTCATCATCAACGCATTGCAAACTTTGTAATGTACCTTGCTCAGGGGCCTTATGATAAGGCAACGCGAAGTGATCTTTTGCCGTGCTAAGTTGACTAATATATTGCTGCCAATAGGCTTTACCCTGAAGTGATTCTTCACTGCTGGTCAGCTCTTCAAGCCAAGCGAGAAAATCTGGATATTGAACACTTTCCTCACGCTCAACGTTCTGCGCTAGCAATCGTTGCGCAATGTTTTCAGTACTCACAAGATCAACACATAGCGCATGCGTGCGCACCAAAAGGTAAACCTCGTCTTGATGAGCGACTCTTATTACTTGTAGATTCTGACCCGATGCCGGGTTTAACGACAGCGGATATAAACTATCTAATGTTGCTAAGTTGATGCTGGTGCTCGATTCTAGCGTCACTGACTCAACCACTGGTTTGGCGACCTCTTGAGGTAACTGCCTTAACCCACGAAAGCCTGGGACTTCGGTAAATGCAAAACTTAGTACAATATTGTCATCGATTACTTCGTTTAATCTTGCCTGTAGCTGCTCAGCGCTATACTGAAAATCCAGCCGTAAGAGCGTACTATTAAAAGCCAGTGGCTCTAATGAATTACCTTGGTTTTGCTGCTGTGCACTAAGTGAAATACCTTGTGGATAAGCAGAAATATATTCTTGGATCATAAGATACACTACCTTTTACTTTACGTTATTTGCGTGTTGTAACTCTTGTTGCGTATAGATGTCCCCCATCGCAACAACGATTTTTCGTGGACCCTCGAATGGATCTCTTGCGTGTGCAGCAAGCATATTATCTAGCATCACGACATCTCCTTGCTGCCAGTCAAAGCGAACGGCACAGATTTCGTATGCGGCACCAATAATCGCCATTTCTTCCTCACTAATCGCGCTTCCATCGCCAAAGTAGACATGCCTAGGTAATCTTTGCTCACCCACCAGTTCAATTAGACTTTCTTTAACCTCTGGCTCCAAACAGGCGATATGATGTAATTGAACTTGGTTAAAGAACGACCTTTCTTTCGTAAGCGGATGGACTATTACCCCATGGGTTTTAGTTTTGGTTTGTAAGCCATCGTTTTCTAACCAGCTGTATTCAATACCTGCTGCGCGGAGTCGCTCTTCCACCTCAATTTTGCTATCGGTCTTATAGAAGTGTTGCCAACTTACATCCACACTTTTGTGGAAATTGCGAAGATAGAGCAGGCCTTTTTCTTCAATTTTCTTAACCAACTCATTTGGCAACACAGATAACATGCGACGACAATCGACAATCGGGGTTGTACCGCCAACAGGTGAAGGTAGTTCACAAAAAAACCACTGTTTACGAGGCCACTGCTCTAAGTGAGAGCTCTCGTTGTGATAAAGGATCATTTTGTTTTCAGGGTAGGGAGTCGATTTATACGTCTTCTTGCCGCCCTCTTTTTTAGGCAGATCACCATAATTACCATAAAGCCCAGGTTGGATCGCACTGGCAAATTGCTCAAAGTCCTGCGGTGTTTTTAGGCCAAAACCACGGAAGACCAACCCTGCATATTTCAGCAAGTTAGTTTCTATAAAATCTCGATTTGCCTCAGCCCAAATGTACGGGTCTAAATCTTTACTGGTTGGTTGGATCACCGCAGGAAACCCTTCAGCTCCTGGGAAAAATGTCGTAGAAGTTGCAGCCTGAGTAGCGCTAGCTGCGGGTTTTACCCCTTTTTTAAGTGATGAAAATTTACCTTTTCGCACAGTGGACGTCATCGTTTTCTCCTGTCATAGACTCATACCAATCCTCGGTAATGAACTATCGGACCTCCAATAGAACATCGCCCTGCTACCTTGAGTTGGTCTGCTTAGCGATATGACGTAAGGCAAATTATTTTCTTTACTATAAAGTAGAAGATTTACTTGATTTGAATCAAAATGAGGTGCATCTCGCACCTCATTTTTATACAGATAGTTAAACTGGTTATGATCTGGAGTTCGCTACTTCTTTAACTTTGCAAACTTCGTTGATTTAAACTTATTCTGACTCGCTTGTTTGCTAATTTGCGGTCTGAACGTCGCTAAGCTTAGTGCGGGCTGTTGCACTAGCTGCCCAAGCAACGCTAGCCATCTATCCAGTGCAACTTGCATTTTATCTCGTCGATATAGTCCGCTCTTGTAATAACAACGACCTTGATAAGCGCTCTTTTGAGCATCAATAAAGATTGCTGAGTCAAACTTGCTCGATGTATCTGTAGAGGAGAGCCCTTCCATATTGAGCCCTTCAATTGGCCAATCCGGCTTTGGCGTATTTTGCATTACAAAAAGCTGTTGGAATAATGGCGACAACCCCGCAGTTCTTTGTACGCCTACCTCATTAATCACGCCGTCTAAGGTAAACAACTGATTGCTTTGTACATCGAGTAAGGTGTGTTGAACATGCGCACACAGCTCAGCAAAGCCCATAGCGCCAGTAAGGCGGATACGCAATGGAAGTACCCTAATAAAATATCCGATCAAAGGTTCTAGGTCGGCATGTTCTCGTCCCGACAGATCAGTGCCTAGCACTAAATCTTGCTGCCCAGTTATTTCATATAACCATGCAGCATAACTTGCCAGCAGTACACTAAAGACAGAACACTGCTGATGTTGCGCTAACTGCTCGATGGCTTGGCGCACCTCGGCCACGATGGTAAAGTCGATAACTTCACCTTTTGTATCACTATTTTCAGGACGCGGTGAATGCAGAGGGATCAGGGTTTGCATAGGTGCATCGGCCAATTGAGTTCGCCAATATTGAGCAACCTCGCGCGCCTCATCACTTGCCAAGCGCAGCTGCTGCCACTTAGCATAATCACTATATTGAACTTGCAGCGCAGGTAAAACGGTTTCGCGTTTCTCAACCTGTGCCAAATAAAACTCACCAACCTGCTGCACCAGGTTGCCCATAGACCACCCATCACTGACGATGTGATGCATGTTAATGGTTAACTGATAGTGTTTATCCGCAATTTCGACCAGCAACACTCGTAGTAAAACATCTTGTGCTAAATCAAACGGTGTACGCTCGAAGTGTTGACGCAACTCGGTCGCCTCTTGCGTATTTTGCTCTAAGCCATCAGTCAGTTTCACGAACTGCCAATTCAGTTCATTTTCCTCACTGTAAAGCGCAACCACATCGCCTTCTTGCTCAATAAAGCGATAACTGAACGTACGATGCCACGCCAGTAACTGAGTAAATGCTTGCTGCAGGCTTACCACATCAAGCTCACCAAAGAGATTCACACTCGTAGTGATGTTATAAGCCGCTTTATCTTTTTCTTCACTTAATTTGTCCGTGATCCAGAGACTACGCTGCTCCGCCGATACGGGCACTTGCTGCTCAAAAGGCAGTGCTTGTAGTACAATCGCTTCAGCCTCCCTATTCGCTTGATGCTGCTCAGCGATATATTGTGCCAACGCAGTAAATTCACTGTGTTCAAAGATTTCCCTGACCCCTAGATTCAACCCAAATGTTTGATTGATTTGCGAGGTCAACCTCATAGCTAGAATAGAATCCCCACCCGCATGGAAAAACTGGCTATGGGATGATGCTTCAACGCCTAATAACGCCTGCCAAATCGCCGCCAGTTGCTTTTCGTGAGTGTTCATTGCATGGCTTTCAGTTTGGCTTGCTTGCCGTGAGGGCTGAGGTAACGCTTTTACATCTATTTTTCCGTTTATAGTCAACGGAAATTGGGCCAATGCAAACCAATGAGCCGGTTGCATATAATCAGGTAACCTCTGTTGAGCTTGTGTTTGCAGCGCATTGAGATCCAGATCTTCTCCTATCACATAAGCAACTAGCTGTGCCCCTTGCTGAGTTTCTTGCAGACGGACCAGTGCACTATTTACGCTAGGCATTGCCGTGATTTGCTTTTCGATTTCAGCCAATTCAATTCGATAACCGCGTACTTTAACTTGTTGATCCGCACGCCCGTGATAAACAAGTTCGCCTTGCTTGCCCCAACGCACCAGATCACCTGTACGATATAAACGCTCGCCTTTATCGCTAAATGGGTTTGCGATAAAGCGCTCTGCGGTTAAATCCGCTCTAGCAAAATAACCTTGTGCCAACGTACCTGCAATGTACAACTCACCAATTCCACCTTGCGGCGTAAGGTTAAGCTCTTCACTCAACACGTAGGCATGACGCTCGCCAACGACTGAACCAATCGGCACATAAACACTGTCGAGCAATGAAGTGTTATCGTCTTGCCAAATGGTTGGCGTGATCACTGTTTCTGTTGGCCCATAAGCATTGATAAATTGTGTGTGAGGTGCACGCTGGCGCCATTGAAGTAGTTCTTGCACTGGCCAAGCCTCACCACCCACAATGCACAAGCGAACCGCATCAAGATGCGGCAAGTGCTGTAAATAGGCGCGCGGTAAGTCAACGATATTGATCTGCTTGGCTGTGATGAGTTCGCTACACTGCTCTGGTAATAGCGTTTTACCATTCACCATAGTGAGTTGGGCACCCGTTAACAGCGGCACAAAAACCTGCTCAAGCCCTGCATCAAAGCCCAATGAAGCAAATGCCAAAGCATGATCGGCAGCCTTATATTGGTAAGCATCGGCGATTGCCAAACAATGGCTCAATAGTGCAGCTCGTGTGACCGCAACCCCTTTTGGTTTGCCAGTAGAGCCAGAGGTAAACACCAGGTATGCCAATTGCTGTGGATGCTGTATAGATACTTCTCGCTTAGCGTGGCTCGCTAAGTTTATGATACTGCTGAGAGAAATTTGCTCAACAGCACAGTGCTCAAGCCCTTTCCCTTGATATAGCACCAATCGCGGTTCACTCACTGCAAGGATATCATGCAGACGGGAATCTGGAGAGTCGGAATCAAGAGGGACGTATATTGCACCAAGCTGCCAAATAGCTAAGATACTCGCAAGCGTATCGAGTCCTGTCCTCATCAATAATGCAACACGATCTTCACGGCGGATCCCTTGGCGTTGGAGACCATCGGCTATCTTTTCGCTATGTGACAACAGAGCCTGATAACTTAGTGACTGGTCTTCAAAGTGGATCCGTGCACTATGCTGATGCATCTCAGCTTGCTGGTATAAGCATTCAATAATATCGACTTTTTGTGTTTCCTGCCTGCTTCGGGGATCACCAAGTTCAAGTAATGCCTTTTCCTGCTCCGCACTCAATGCGGTTATACTGCCAAGAGGCTGCATCACTCCTTGCGCCAACTGCGAAATAATAAGCACAAAACGCTCAAGTAAGTGCTTTGCCTCAACCTTATTTAATGCTGCGAGTTGGTAGTGAAAAGCAATGTCGATGGTCTCTTGCTGTGAAATCGATACCGTCAGTGGGTAATCCGTCTCTTCGCGGCTAGCCACAAGCTCGAATTGCGTGGATTCCTTATCAGCTTGCTGAAGTGCCTCCGCTATCGGGTAGTTTTCAAAGACAACCAATGTATCAAATAATCCATTTGGGCAGTCCAATCCTCCTTCTCTTGCCCATTTTTGAACATCACTTAAGGGAGTATATTCATGCTCACGTGCAGCTATGCTTTGGCGTTGTAGCTGCTGCAACCATTTTCCAACGGGCAATTCTGGTTCCAGCGTTACTATTGTCGGTAACGTATTGATAAACAAACCGAGCATGCTATCACTTTGGGGAAGCTGCGGTGGTCGTCCTGAGGTCACCGAGCCAAAACATACGGCATTGCGCCCGAGAGCGGTTTTCAATACCAATGACCATGCGGCTTGGATCAACGTGTTTACCGTGATCTGCTGGTGACGACAAAAAGACAGGAGGGTTTCGGTCTGTGTGGAGTCAATTATCCAGCTTGTTTGACCAGCTTGGTTTTCTGCTACATGCGATTTTTCCGCTTGATTGAACAGCGTACAAGGCTCACTCAATAGTTGTAACTGCTGTTGCCAATAACGGCTATTCTGCACTTGGTCTTGTGCTTGTAAAAACGCAATATAACTGTCGTACTGACCAGTTACAGCTGTCAGCGCTTGTCCTTGATAGGCACTCAGTAGTTCGCCCATCATTCGAGAAGCACTCCAGCCGTCAGTGAATAAATGGTGATTGGTCCAAATAACTCTGTATTGCGTGGCATTGAGCCGAACGATCACCACACGGTTAAAGCCAATGTCTTTCTCTAAATTAAAGCCTGATGCCACTTGCTGCTTTGCCAGCTGACCGAGTTCAGCCTGTACATTTCGGTTTTTCATAGACCAGTCAAGTACCGTGATATCAGCCTGATGTGATGTAACAACATATTGATGTGGCGGCGTGACCTGAGTGAGCAAGCCCGTTCTTAACGCATCATGGCGATCTGTTACTCGTTGCCAAGCAGCGCTAAATGCGTCTATATCTAAACCGGTTACAGCGAACTGCATTTGATTTATGTAAGCACTATTGTCACTGTACAAAGCGTGGAAAAGCATGCCTTCTTGCATCGCTGAAAGAGGATAAACTTTGCTGATTTTCTCAGCATCTAACTGCCGTAATGTGTCGTCCGAGAGTTGCGCTAGTGGCACATCAGACCGACTTAGTTTTGCGGTTGCTGTTTCGCAGTGGCTTACCAACTCCTCCAAGCATTGCTGGAACAATCTCATAAAATCATTCACTGCGCCTGCGCTCAGTCGAGCCTCAACAAAACTTGCGCGGATCTGGAGTTGCCCTCCTAAGACCTGTGCTTGTATCGCCAGCTCACTCGTCACCTTTGCCAAGCCATTATGGCTTGCCCCTGTAGACTCAACGGCGGGTTGCCATATACCATCACTGGTAAAGTTATTGTCTAACTGGCCTAAATAGTTAAATTCTATATCCGCAATTTCTGGCAAGTGTGTAGGTGTGGCGGAATTGCCATACTTAAGTGCGCCATAGCCAATTCCTTTATTTGGGATCCTACGCAAAGCCTCTTTTGTGCCAGTGATCGTGTCGAGCCAGTTGCCGTGGCGCGATAGTTTCAGCGGGAACATAGCGGTAAACCAACCCACCGTACGACTCAAATCAATCTCTGATTGCCAAGGTTCTCGACCATGTCCTTCCAAATGGAGCACATATTCATCTTTTCCTAACCAGCGATACACCGCTTCGCTCAGCGCACTTAATAATAAGTCATTAACTTGGGTGCGATATGGCCGACTTGCTTGGGTCAGTAACTGTGTTGTGAGTTCGACAGAACATTGTTGTTCTGCGGTTGCTACTCTGGCTTCAACTGCACTTGCCTCCACATCCTGATAAGGGAAAGGTAAAGGAGATGCGGTTTGCATATGCCAAAAATTAGCTTCATCAGCAAACGCTTCACCATAGTGCTGTAGCGCTTCGGCCCACTTTTTCACACTGCTCGACTTGGCTGGTAGCTGCCAATCTGCAGAATTCAGCAACTGCTCATAGCCGGTTGCTAAATCATCCAACACAATGCGCCAAGACACGCCATCAATCACCAAGTGATGAACCACCAGCAAGACACGATAGCTGCCGTCGGCTACTGTCATCACTGCCGCACGCATCAAAGGCCCATCTTGAATATTCAAGCTTGCTTGTATTTCCTCTGCCAGCGCAGTGATCTGCTCACTCTCCACTTGATACATTGTGAAAACCTGCGCCAGCATCGACTCGTGATAATCACCAAAAGATTGTTGCCAATAACCTTGACTGTCCTTGCTAAATGTCAGCCTTAGGGCGTCATGATGCTGAATGAGTCGACCTATTACTTGCTGAAGTACACGCCAATCTAACGCTTGCTCCAAGCGTAACATGACCGCTTGGTTGTAGTGATGTGGTGCATGCTCTCGCTGCTCAAAAAAGGCCTGCTGAATAGGCAAAAGTGGCGCCTGCCCTTTGACTTCTTCCACGTCGCTCGGATTTGGCTCAGCTAACTGGACGGCAAGCGCCGCTATATTTGCTATGGTTTGCGCTTCAAACACATGTCCAGGTGATACTTCCCAGCCAGCTTGACGACACAAAGACACCATTTGCAAACAAATTATCGAGTCGCCACCGAGGGCAAAAAAGTTATCATCTCGGCCTATTTGCTCCAGATTAAATAATTTGCACCAGATTGCAGCGATCGATTGTTCAGCCTCACCAACACAGACCGTGATTTGCGTTTGCTCTTGGTGCTTGGGTGCTGGTAAAGCTGAACGATCCACTTTGCCATTGGCGTTCAGCGGCAGACTATCCATTAGTGTAAATACTGCAGGAACCATGTATTCGGGTAGCGCCGCTCTGGCATCGGCTTGAATGTCTTGTGCCGTTCTATGTGAACAGAGATAAGCGAGTAACCTAGTTGTTCCTGCATGCTGCTGAGCAACAACAGCCACATCACTTACGCCTGCCATCGCACGCAATTTAAGCTCAACCTCTTCAATTTCGACCCGGAAACCACGGATTTTGACTTGGTTATCGACTCGACCAATAAACTCAAGCTGCGCGTGTTCGTTCCATCTCACTAAATCTCCAGTGCGATATAAACGTTTTCCTGAGTCACTAAATGGGTCGGCCACAAAGCTTGCTGCAGTTTGACCGGCTCGGCCAAAGTAACCCTGAGCCAGAATATCGCCTCCAATATAGAGCTCACCCGCTTGCCCTTGTGGTACCAAGTTCTGCTCTGCATCTAGTACATAGAGTTTACGCTCTGCAATAGCAGTCCCAATCGGAACGGAGTCGATATGCGCAACATCGAGCTTAGTACAATCAAAGATTGCGGCCTCCACCACAATTTCGGTGGGTCCATAGGTATTGACCAATTTTACGTCTGCCAAGCCTGCTTGTCGCCAAGCGCTAATAGCTTGTTTTGACATGGCTTCGCCACCGGAATGCACCTGTCGTAACGCCGGTAAGCGCCAATTGTGCTTGGGCATTAAATAACACCAATCTTCAGCTACTTGGCGCCAATAAGCGGCACTTAAGTCCATAACACTGATGCGATGTTTGAGGGCCTGCTCAAATAATTGTTGTGCATCCCACAAGCTATCGTCTCGAATAACCAGTGCAGCGCCAACCACCAAGGTTGGAAAGACCTGCTCAACAAAGGCATCAAAGTTCGCCGTCGCAAACTGTAAAACCACATCTTGTTGCGAAAGATTGATAAAATCAGCTGCCGTAAATATATAACGGCTAAGCGCCCCATGTGCTACCGCTACCCCTTTCGCTTGACCCGTCGAGCCAGAAGTGTAGTTAAGATAAGCGATATGCTCAGGATGGACGTCAATAGTTAAGTCTTGTGCAAACCAATCAGAGGTATCCGAGCAAACTAATGCGTCTTCTGCTATCAAAGGAAGCGATGTTAAGTGCAATTGCTCGCCCAATACCAAAACACAGCCGCTATCTTCTATCATGTGAGTTAGCTTATCTTCGGGCAGCTTAGCGTCCAGTGGTAAATAGGTCACTCCAGACTTAAAACACGCGAGCAAGCTTGCCACCAAATAAGGCGACCTTGGCAATGCAATACCCACGACTTCCCCAGCCTTTACACCAACAGTTTGAAGTTGCGAAGCAATATAGTTGGCATGTGCTTCTAACCATTGATAATCAAAGTGATGATCTTGAAAAATCATTGCGGTATTTGTTGGCGTGGCAAGAGCCTGTTGACGAATCAAGGTGTGCGTTAACTTCTCAACGTGAGCCAAGGTTTTACCCTTATTCGCGTTACTTTCAGGCAAATACGGGCGCTGGTTTTCGTAGGCCACATCAATCCAATTACCAATGGTCTCATTTTCATGTCCCAAAGCTAAGGTAAGCAGTAAACAGAACTCTCGTTGTAGTGTCTGTATATATTGGAGATCAAACTGTGCGAGATCGTACTCAATTTCACACGCTATATTGGCCTCGCTAGTTTGCACCGATAGTGCAATGGCAAACTTGCTCTGGGTACTGCCACCCGCGACAGGTTCTAGCGAGAAATCAGCGAAGTTGAGTTGTCCTTGTAACTGCGGTTGGCAATCAAACCCCACTTGAAAAAAACTACCTTGATACTGCTCAGTGCGATGTTCTGGTAACACCGACAACACATATTCAAACGGTACATCACTGTATTGCGTGCAAGTAAGTGCATGTCCTTGTATTCGTTTCACAATATCAATAAAAGATCGGGCTGCATGGGCCTCACAGCGATAGGCTTGCGTGGTAATAAAGCAGCCTACGATGTCTTGCACTTGCTCTTGCGAGCGACCCGCGTTGGGGACTCCAACAACAAATTGATCATTCCCATGGTGGCGAGATAACAATAACTGCCATACCGCCAGCAAGGATGCAAACGGCGTGACCTGATTTCGTTTACAAAAATCATTAAGCTCCACACTTAACGGCGCATTGAGCATAAATTGTTGACGCGCGCCTGCTGAGCTTAACTTATTAGACGTGACACGCTGCTGGTGTAATCGCACTGATTGTCGCGGGGCATTTAAATAATGCAGCCAAAAACCGACAGCAGGATGCGCGTCGGACAATTCACTGCGCTGCCAATGTGCAAAATCAAGATAGCGTAGTGCAGGCTTAGACAGGGAAAGTCCCTGATAGGCGCGTTTTAAATCGGCCAAAATCAGGTTATTAGACCAACCATCAGAAACTAAGTGATGATAACTTAATGCAAGAATTTGCAACTGATCGGCGCAACTGATGAGTTGAGCTTTGAGTTGCGGCACTTGTGTTAAATCGTTAGCTGTCATTAACCAAGTGTTTAATTCTTCGCTCGCCAGGTAGCTAGCTCTACATTTATCACTATGAACTTGCTCTAACGAAAAAACAGCACTGTCCAGCTCAACTTGTGTTGGCTCATTACCATTTGCGATAAATTGCGTTCTAAATACACTATGATTGGCAATCACAGCTTGTAGAGCCAACTCTAACCTGACTGCATCGACTTGACCATGGACTTCAAAGACGACAGGCATGAGATAGCTTGTATTCGACTCATCTAATGCTTGCAGCGTCCAAAGCTGTTGCTGTAAATATGATAAGGGTGCGGTATGACCGGATAGATGAGAGATCCCTTCGCTGGCATCTTGCTCTAACAGTAAACTCAATATATCGCTATCAATATCCGCTAAAAAATCATCTTGCATATTTACACCATGCCTATCTTCAAAGTTGACACCGCGAGGCGGCCAAAGTATCAGTAAGACGGTATAGCGCTATTGAAATTTACTTTTCATTTTAAAAGCCAAGTCTACCCACTTGGCTTTTATCGTTATCGCTCAGTAATCACTTACCGCGATTTAAATTTGGCAAACTTGTTGAGCTTTGGCCTATTGTTTGTAGCAGATGACATAGAACGATAGAGCTCACTAATCACCGTATTTGGCTTTGCTGTGAGAGATAATAGAAGCTGACTCCATTGCTCCAGCCAAGCCGCCATAGCGGGTTGATCATAAAGCGCTTTTCGATATAACCAAGTACATTCAATTTCGTCATTAGGGGTAACAAATAACGCATTGGCAAACTTGCTGTACTTAGGCAAATCAATATCGGCGGGGGAAAATGAGACACCCTTTACTTGCCAACTTGGTTTTGGCGCATTTTGCATTACAAATAGTTGCTGTAGGATCGGTGCATTGAACTGGTTTCTGGGTGGATTCACTTGCTTAATTATTTCATCTAAGCTCATCAATTGATGTTCCACCGTCACAGCTAACGCATGGTGTACTTCTTTCAGTACTTCTTCCATGGTGGCGGCTGAAGATAGCTGGGTTCTAACAGGGAGAACTTTCACAAAATAACCTATGATAGCTTCCAACTCTGGTATTTCTCTGCCAGCGAGATCAGTCCCGATCACTAAGTCTTGTTGTTTGGTCACAAACTGTAAGAACAATAAGTACGCGGTCATCATTACCGAGTTTAGAGAAACATTCTGTGCTTTGGCAAACGCCCTAAGCTGCTCACTTTGCTCAACAGATAACACCAATCGTACTTCTTCTCCCAGATCGCTAGCCTGCTCAGATAAAGGCTTATGCGCAGGAAATAACGAAAGCGCAGGTGCATCACGTAATGTATTGCGCCAGTAGCTTTGTTGCTTTGTTGCTTCTTCACTTAGTAAGCGCCGCTGTTGCCAATACGCAAAATCAGCATAGTCATAGGGAATTTCAGCCCCCTTCACTTGACTAGTATCACCATAAAATTGACTCAATGATTCAATAAAAATCGCAATGGACCAACCGTCAGAAATAATATGATGCATATTCACCAGCAAACGTAGATGGTCTGGCGCAAGCCAAACGGCCTTAACTTTAATAAGGGGAAGTGCTGCAAGGTCGAATTGGTGCGCGGACAGTTGCTGTTGTTGTTCTGCGAGCGCATGCGTTTTTGCACGCTCAGTCAATGCAATTAAATCCTGTTGTTCAATCACAATATGATTGTGAGCAACGGTCACTAGCCTAATTTCACCATCTATTTCTTCAAACCACGTCCGCAGCGCAGATTGTTGCTCAACTAACTTATCTAATGCGTATTGTAATTTGTCTATATCCAAGTGGCCGCGTAAATCAACACCGCCAAACATGTTGTAACTCATGGCTTGGCCCTTGTTTGCTGCAAGCTGATGCGCAACCCATAAACTTCTTTGCCCTGGCGACACTACAACAGGGAAATCCTTTGGCCTTTTCTCGAGCGCTGTAATAGTCCCTTGTTCCAATTCAATCGCCTCGGCAAACTGTGACAGTACAGGGCTGAGCAACAGCGTTTTAAGCGCTATGCTATAGCCAAGCGCTTGATTGAGCGCAGCGATAAAGCGCAGTGCAATAATGGAATCTCCGCCTAGTTTAAAAAAGCTATCGTGTCGACTTACTTGATCAAGACCAAGCTGGGCTTGCCATAACCCAGCAACCAATTGCTCTACTGCTCCTTGTGGTGCAACAAAGTTGATGTCAGCTTGAATGTCCACTTTAGGTAGTGCCGCTTTATCTACTTTGCCATTCACCGTAAGTGGTAAGTGATCTAAAGCGATAATGGTGGATGGCAACATGTATTGAGGTAGCTGCTTTGCTAATTGAGAAAGTACTGCTTGCTCGTCAATTTCACTGGCCACAACATACCCGATAATACGTGAGGAATTTGCGCTTGCATCAACTATTACGGTTGCTTCATCGATGTTTTGCAAAGCGCAAAGCTGCGCTTCTATTTCTGCAAGCTCTATACGATAACCACGAATTTTTACCTGATTATCACTGCGTCCAAGATATAACAAAGTCCCATCCGCTTCATAGCGCACGATATCTCCTGTGCGATATAAACGGCTACCATCATCACTAAATGGGTTCGCAATAAAGCGTTCAGCGGTCAGATCAGCACGTCCAACATAACCTTGAGCAAGCCCTGCCCCTGCAATGTAAAGCTCCCCAACCGCGTTGGCGGGACAATGATTTAGATACTTATCCAGCACAAATAGCTCGGTATTGTTTAGCGCATTGGAGATAGGCTGAACGGTATAATCTGTACACGACTTGGGCGTCACCGTATATGCAGAGCATCCTACCACCGTTTCTGTCGGGCCATACTCATTAATGAATCGGCTATTGATTAGCTGGCGGCGAAGCTTACTCACAGTACCAGACATCAACTTATCACCACCTATAACAAAACAATGATGGCATGAAGAAGTGATGTCACGGCCAAGGCTTAATAGCCCATCAAGGTGCGCAGGTGTGAGTTTAAATAAGGTATCTTCAGTTGCGTGTTGAATGCTATCTGCAACATGATTGAGCAGTGCGTCATCTTGATTTATCAGCTGCACGCTTTTACCCGCGTAGATAGGCACCAGTAAGCTTGTGATCGTTGCATCAAAAGACAAGGTCGAGCTCACTACTGCACGCTGACAGTCATGCATATAACGCGAGCTTGCATCTGCTAAGTAGTTGTTTAGTCCCGATAAGGTGACAGCTACTCCTTTTGGTAATCCCGTAGAGCCCGATGTATAGAGCACGTAAGCAAGTTGTTTGCCATCACGTGATGGCAACACCAGCTCTGTGATCGATTTAGTCATTAGTTGCCGATAACTCAATTGCTCACAGCTTATCTCTGGTATGGCTTCAACGTCGCTCACCACCAGTGCAAGTTGACTATTCTCAACAAGATACTGCTGTCGTGATATAGGCAATGAAGCATCAATGGGGACGTACGCCATTCCTGCTTTTAAGATACCAAAAATACACACTAATGATGCGATATCACGGGACATTCTCAACCCCACTAAGCTTTGTGGTTTGAGGCCTTGAGCTTGCAGTAATGCAGCAACTTTATCACTATGTTGCACCAGTTCTTTGTAGGTGAGTGCCCCTGATGCACCTGAAACCGCTATCGCTTCTGGCTGCCGATTACCATATCGCTGCAGCTGAATAAGCAAATCATCAGGCGCTTGAACACGCGGACCACTTGGCAATCGACTCACAACATCACCTTGCCATAAACTTGCCTGTGTCACGGGCACCTCAGCTGATGCACTAAGGTGAGTAAGCGCAGACAAAAATGCAGTTTGCAATTGCGTGATAAAACACGCTTGATATAGCTCCTTAGCGTAATAAAAGTGGCACTGAACGCCCTCACCTTGAATATCAATAATGTCTAAATGCAAATCAAACGGCATAGTAAAGCGATGCGCTTGGGTATGGGTTAACGCGATATTATTTAGCTTTTTGGCACTTTGTTTATCACGACGTAAATAGTTAAACATCACCTGAAAGAGCGGATGTGTGCCATTGACTCGCTCGACAGCTAGCGCGTCGATAAGCTGTTCAAATGGTAAATCTTGATTAGATTGCGCGAAGTGATGATGATCTTTTGCTTGCGCTATCAGTGTCGCAAAGCTATCGCTATCTTGAATTCGTAGGGCGCTGACTTGAGTATTGACAAAAAAACCGATCACCCCCAACGTTTCGGCTAAATGTCGGTTTGCAACGGGTACGCCGACTAACACATCCTGTTGACCACTATAACGTTGTAGTGTCATTTGGAAGACTGTAAGCATCACCAGATAAGGCGTCGTACCAAAGCGCTCTGCTGCTGTGCTAACCGTCTCAGCCACGCTTTGTGATAAAGTGATACTATGAGTCGCCATTGTATAGGTGTCTAACCGCCTTGCTGACTCCGTTGCCGGTAAGGTGATTGCTTCTATCCCCTTTGGTAACCGTGCTACCCAGTTATGTTTTTGCTGTTCGAGTTTCGCGCTATTTTCTTGCTTGGATTGCCACAAAGCATAATCAATATAGTCGACTTTTTTCTCAATTGACGGCCCCTTATTAAGGGCAATCAATTGATAAACATCTACAAACTCATCAAACAAGATTTGCATTGAAGTACCGTCGGTAATGATATGATGCATGACAATTAACAGTTCGCAACGCTTACCTTGTGTGATCAATACCACACGTAGTAACGGGTCCGACAACAAGTCAAATGGCCGCATTGCTTGCGTAAGCGCCTCAGTGATCAATTCTTGGCTTGATTGCGCTTGCGACAGCGCAACAAATTCAAACGTCAGTTGGGGATTTTGCTGCTGAAAAACACCTTCAAGCGTTTCAGTAAATTGGATTTGTAATGCACCATGTCGAGCCTGCAGTACCGCAAAGCTTTGTTTCACCAACTCAGCGTCTAACTGTCCATCGAAATACAAAGAGCCTGCCAAATTATAAGCTTTATCATTCGGTGCAATTCTCCAAGCATACCAAAGCCTTTGCTGTGCGGCTGTTAACGGCGCTTTAGCCTGCAATTCAGAGCGGCTCGGTAAACTCATTTGAGTTGTATTTGCCCTTTGTTTTATCAAGTCATTTAGCTGTTGGGCTGATGTCGAGTGTAGCCTAGATTTTCGTTGGCGTTTTCTCGTTGGTGCTTCCACTTTCGGTCTCCAGTTTAGGACAATGCAACTGCCACTTTTACTTGGCAAGTAGACGAGTGAAAAAATGAAAAAAACAGTCGCAAATAAAAATGATTCCTTTTACTAAATTTTTGTTTCGACTTTTCGTCCTTGGGGAAGCGCACTCAGTGCGCTCAATTATTGCCAAAATAACAAAATCAGGAATGGAAAAACCCATGCGAAGCAAAGCTCATCAATCAACAGCATTAACGCTCATGCTGTCACTGGTATACTTCTCTCCAAACGTTCAGGCCAACACTGAAAAAAATAGTAACAACATTGAGCGGATCGATGTTGTGGGCCAGCCCATTAAACGCAACTCAGGCCCTACTGGCCTAGATCTTAGTATCAAGGAAACACCTCAATCGGTTACTGTGCTAAGTCACCAGTACATGGATGACTTTGAACTAGACGATTTGGAAGATGTGCTGGTTCAAACAACGGGTATCTCTCGTTATAAGTTTGGAGCCGGTGATAATACCGAGTTTACTTCTCGCGGCTATTTAATTAATGCACTTGTTAAAGACGGCCTACCGACTTCTATCGCAGGCCCGCAGGAAAGTCGTCTAGATACCATAGTCTATGATCGTGTTGAAGTGCTCAGAGGTGCGGCTGGCTTAATGGCGGGAGCAGGACAACCCTCAGCGACATTGAATGTTATTACCAAACAACCCGATCGCGATGGCTTCGTTGAAGTCGGCGCGGAATTTGGTTCTTGGAATAAAGTTCGCACACACGTTGACGCCACAGGCGCTCTTAGCGATGATAAAGCGCTCGCAGGCCGTATTATTCTCGCGTATGAAGACAAAGATAGTTACGTAGACAAAGAGAACAGCAATAAAATCGTTGCTTACACTCAGCTACATCATTACTTTTCTGAAGATACCGAAGCGTCATTTACCGTACACTATCAAGATAATGAGCTAAAACTATCACCATGGGGACTGCCAATTTTTTATTCTGATGGTTCTTCTGTTGAGGTAGATAAAAAAACCAACCTCTCTTCTCCGGATAGTTACAATGGTAATACCCATCAAAGTTATCACTTCAAGCTTTCTCATCAAATCAACTTAGACTGGGAACTTAACTTTGGTGCACAGTACAGCAAAACAGAAGCTGACATTACTATGACCTATTTTAGTGGCAATCCAGATAAAGAAACCGGACTTGGTTTGCAAGGTGGTGATCGCCGCTGGATTGAAACCGTTGATGGTACCAACTTTATTTTAGGCTTGGTTGGCCGATTTGAGCTGTTTGACCGCGCCCATCAAGTGAATGTAACTTATCTAAACGCTGACTTTGAGTCTACTGATGATCGTTATGAAGAGTTAGATGAAAATGCCAGAACTATCTTCTATCCGCTGCAATCCATCAATAATAACCTTCATCCAGCATCACATTTAACCGCTACGGACAAGCAATTTATTGGTTATTGGGATAAGACAACTAAAGAGCAAAGCTTAGCGATTAGTAGTAAGCTCGTGCTAACCGATGATTTACATGCCATTGCGGGTATCAAGTTTTTCGATTACGAGCGCACCAATGAGCGAGATTTCGCTTGGAGTGGATTCTCTAGCGATAAGGGTGACGAAACAGGGGAAAGCTTATACCTAGGCCTCGTCTATGACATCAATGAACAGGTCAGTACGTATGTGAGCTATACCGATGCGTATGAGCCTCAGCTAGACAAAGTCGACGTCAACTTAAAGCAACTTACTCCTATTACTGCACGCAATGTCGAAGTCGGGTTTAAAGCAAACTTAGTTGATAACCACTTACGCTTAAACATGGCTTACTTTGACAGCTTGAAGGAAGACTTTGGCGTTGTGATTCCAGAATATGCCGATCAGCGACCTGCAAGATATCGTCCGGTAGATGGTGCCGAAGCGGATGGCTTTGAAATCGAACTGGATGCCAACATTACAGAAGATTGGCAGGTCAATATTGGCTACAGTGACTTTGATGTGGTTGATGAAAACGGTGAAGACATCAACTTATACGCACCAAGACAAACGCTTAACGTTAGCACTAAATATACTTATGACGCGTGGAGCTTCGGCTTAAATGCAACATGGGATACAGACCGAAAAGTAGATATTTTAAATGTGCCAGGTGTTGATCTTGGCCTCCCTGCAGGTGGTCGTCGCGGGGCAGTACGCGCAGAGCAAGACAGTCAAACGCTAGTAAATGCTCATATCAAGTACGATCATTCAAAACAGTTAAGCTTTAAATTGAGTGTCAGCAACCTCACGGATGAAACGTTTTACGATACCTATGGATTCGTTCCTAAAAAGTATAGTGAACCTCGTGCATATAACTTAAGCATGAAGTATCGTTTCTAATATAACAGCTATATATTGAAACATAAAAAGGGGCTGCAAAGCCCCTCTTTATGATCAGTGTATTATCACTGTTTTATGATTTGCGTAGAAACGCGTTTTGCCGCAATTTCAGCTTTGCTAAAAGGCAGTGCTACCAGCTTATTTTGCTCACTATAGAATTGTGTTTGGTCATTCGCATTGAGCGAGTTTGGATGCTGTGATTGAGAGTAAGTTAACAAGCCTCTCGCCTTCACCCCTGACTCATCAAAGTCAACAACCATCATCCAACTTGAACCAAAGTGCAACTCATAGCCTCGTTGCGATAACCCACTCCACAGCGGTCTATCGTTGTACGGTGTCATCACTGACGGCGTTGCAACCGGAGCAAATGTCGTTTGATCGAGGCGATTTTGCGTAGCGAACACGTTAAGTCCACCTTCAACATTCATATTTCCCTGCCAAGCAAAGCGCTTCCCGTGCTGTTCAAAAAACTGTATATCACCAAGCGGCGCATCCAGCGCAAAGCCTGCATGGCGAACAATTTCTCCTGCAATGGCTAGTTCTTTAAAAAGCGCTTCATTGATGCGGATATTTCGTGGGGTATTTACTGGATCCTGCGGGTTGAAACTAACCTCGAAGTCTTCTCGGTCATTGACTCTTGCGACAAACTCCCTCACCAAATGTGCAGCCAATGAAGACTGCTCAAAACGCCCGTCCCACTTTTTAAGAGCTTGGCATGTCGGGGCTAATGCAAAAATTTGACCATTGACTGTAACCTCTTTGGTTTGCCAGCTTTGCTCGCACGCTGCAATGACAGTATCAATAATCGGGGAGATTTGTGCGGTATTGGCTAACAGAATTGCGGTGACTTCATCAGCATCAAATTTTTGCTCGTCACCAATTGGATGACTTATTTGCGCCAAAGAATACCTCGTTCTACGACTTTGTAAAACACTGTGCTGACCATAAAGAGGGGAAACTTCAGCGATAGGGGCACTAGCATTTGCAAGCCAATATGAATCATTGGCATTTTGCACATAGTCCTTACGTTCAAGCTTAGGTTTTTCTGCATATGGTACACTTTGCTGATAATAATAAGCGGAATCATCACCGGGAAGCACTGGTACCCTAAACTTTTCAAAATACTGTTTTGCCAACACATTCTCACTCAAATAGCGAAGCGCTGTTGATGATAAATGCGGTACATTGGCAGCATCAATATAAAATGCGTGTCCATCTTTATCTGTATAAATCGCGTTATTGAACATTAAGCCATTATGATCTTTAAAGCTTTGTTGAAATTCCTGCAAAGTTTGCGCTTTATTTATCGCAAGCCAATGATCGATAGCAGAAAAATTATCTAAATTCGTATTTTTTAAAATATACGCGTGCTGCTCTGTCCAATCTAATACACCTGGGATTTCAATCAGCACCCCGCCCTCAGCTTTATATACAGGCTTATGTAAAGATTGCATCTCACCCGACGCACTCAATACCTCGACAACGATGTCCTTTTCCACTATCCGTTTAGATTCACCATCTAGCACATAACCAAGTGGGGTTGTGTTATCCAATGTTAAACGGTAAATCACACTTTGTGTCGATGCTGAGTAAGTATGGCTCCACGCAATATTATGATTGAAGCCAATATTCACTACCGCAGGAAAGCCCAGCAATGATGCTCCCATCACATCTAGTTCGCCAGGGATATTGGCGTGATAGGCCCAAAAACGCATCTGTCCTGTCATAGGAAAATGCGGATTCGCCATTAGTATCCCTTTACCATCATCACTAAAATCAGCACCGATAGCCCAAGCATTTGAGCCTTGTGTCATAAGCTTGTCGCCGTCAGGGACTGCAGCTAACGGCGAGGTTAGCTTCATAGGTTCTGATGCACTGGGCAGCCAAGCATTACCTTGCTCAGGGTGTGCTTGCAAAATTGCGGTAGCAAACTGACCAAGACTCGCACCGCTTCCCGCTGCGGCAATGTTAGCAAGTACATCAACGGCCGTTATGGGCTGTACCCAGCTTTCACCTTGGCAAGTTGGTTCTAACCTAGCCTTACCTTGTTGCACTTCGGTGAGATACAAATTAAAACCAGCAGCAAACCCTTCTGCAGCAGCTTGAGTATCTTTGGATAACGTCGGAAAAGCGAGCTTAGCCTGCCCATAAATATCAGCAATTTTATATAGATAATCAGACATTACATGGCGGTTATCACCAGTTTGATAGTGATCAGCTCCAAAATACTTAGCACGCTCTCCTCGAACTCTTAGATAGCTATCAGCAAGCACACAGCCATGATCTTGCGCTTGAGCATACCCAGTACCAAAAGCTAATGAACGTAAGTTGCTGGCTTTAACATGGGCAATACCAAATTCGGTTCGGGTGATTTTGGCTTTTAGATTCGAAGCGTGTTTTATATTACTTTGTGCTGCCGAATGATCAGCTTGGCAAGCCAATGGGCCAAATAATAGCAAAGGGATGAGCAGTATATTGGAATTCATAATTGTCCTTTTTATTAAGTGCTGTTTAAAAATCAAATCATTCATTGACGAATAGGGTAAGTAAGGCGGACTTAAGTAAGAGGTGAAGCAAATACAAAAAACGGGTGATAGCCACCCGTTTTAATTATTGATTTTCTATCTCTGCGAGCAGCGCTTCTTCAATAAGAAACGCTAGGTTATCGATAGTTGGGTCTTCAAAAAATGCAGCTGGAGCTATCTCAACAGCGAAAGCCTGTTTAGCCTTTGCTATCATTTGTATTGCAATAAGCGAATCACCACCCAGTGTAAAGAAGCTGTCAAAAATACCCACTTCACTATAGCCAAGTGACTCACTCCATAGTGTTGCAAGACGTTGTTCGAGCTCACTTTCTGGCGCTTCAAATTCAACATCCATAACAGGACGAGATTTTCCCTGTTGCACGGTGTTAGTGCTAGGATTGGCAATCACTGCTGTAGAGAGTAACTCTTGCAACTTAGCTTCTCGTTGTGCCCAGCTCATTGCTGCAGCGTAGAGATGTGGCAAGTCGGCAGAGATAGCTTGCATAAATAGCGTAGCACCTTGTTCACGATTGAGCCCTAAGCCACTCGCCACTTGTTGCCCGGCAGCCATACCTATGTTATCCCATCCATCCCAATTGATTGTACATACTGGGAATGGTAAAGATTGATGAGGCAGCGCATCTAGATACGCATTTGCAGCACAATAGTCACCTTGCCCAAAGGCGCCAAGCACAGAGGCGAGCGACGAGCAAAATATCATCTTCGCTAGTTGATGATGTGCGAATGCCTGTAATAGATTATTGGCACCAGATACTTTTGCAGCTAAGGTTTCAGATACTTGCTGCGGGCTTAACTGAGATAACACACCACCTCCGGCTACGCCGGCTGCATGAACAACGTGACTGATATGACCGAGCTGCGCTTCGGCTTGGGCTATGGCACGGGTTAATGCTGCCAAGTCTGTTACATCCCCTTGCAACACCATCAGATCTGGTGCGAGTGCTTTTAACTCGTTCAACTGAGTAAATAATGCCTGCTCTTTTGAGTTTTCGTTATTAACAGCGAGTTCAGGCCATTGTTGCGCAGTGGGTATAACTCGGCGGCTCAACAGCGCGATTTTATGTCCTTGCTGTGCCAGTTTATTCGCGAGAATAAGCGCCACACCTCCTAGCCCCCCTGTAATAAAGGTAACCGGGTTATCAGAGCCCGACACTGTTGTTACCACCTCAGGTACTACTTGCTGTGACAAGCTAAAAGCATTTCTACCACGCACGGCAATCTCTAAGCTGCTTTTCTGTGCTAAGTTTTTCAGTATTGCTGAAACCAAGGTTTTAGTGTTCGTTAATGACTCTACCTCAGCGACTTCAACCACCTGTACAAACAACTCAGGGACTTCATGACACAAGGCTCTAGTTGCACCTAAAATCGTCGCTTTTGATGGTGATACCGCTTCATTGCCTAACACAGAGAAAAGCCCAGTAGCAACTAAACTTACCCCTATTTTATGTTCCGAAGCCCATTGCAATAACGCCAAGTGGCTAGTAAACGCTAGGGTATCTGCCCCAAGTAACCTTAAATCAACGACTCGAACAATATCACCAAATTGCGACATAATGGTCTCAAACGTTTCGATTTGCTGAGTATCTCCGCGATAAACCTGCTCTTGTTGCTGAACAAAAGTATTACCATGCCAAAGCTGTAGTATGGAAACTTGTTCTACATTCAATGCCTCCATTAAGGCTTCACATAATGGGCTATCATCACAAACGACCAGCCATCGCTGACCATTCAAAGGTGCGCTTGGCGCAAGGTTTTGCATCGCCTGTTGCCACACTGGAGCTAATAGCTCAGGCTCAGATATTTGTGCGTCAGTCACAGTATCATGATTGCTATGTGCCGCTTGCCAGAAACTTGTGGTTGCAAATGCATACTCTGGTGCAAGCATCTTTTGCCCATGCGGATATTTCGTAACTTTGTGCCAATCAACACGCTGACCGCACTGCCATAATATAGCAAGGGTTTTCGCAAACGGTGGTACGCTGGACTTTAGGTCTCTTACATGGGCAATTGAGTGTAGGACTAGTACTCTCTCACCGAGATTTTGACTACTCAGTTTTTGTAAGGTATCGCCGGGGCCTGCTTCGATTAATACTTGGCATGTTTGTGCCAGTGTTTGAATTCCTTTAGCAAAATCAACTGGCTGACGGATATGATCAAGCCAATATTGTACTGAGGTTGCTTGGCTATCTGTGATCCATTCCCCGGTGATATTAGAAACAAAAGGAATTTTCGGCGCTTTTAGCTCAATCTTTGCAAACGCCTGTGCAAAAACTGCTAATACAGGTTCAGTTAGATGACTATGGAATGCGTGTGAGACGTGTAAACGGGTACAACTGACTTGCCTCTCTTTTAATTCACCTTGCAGCATTTTAATCGCCGCTTTGGTTCCTGCCACTACCGTATTTTGCGGGCTGTTATAGGCTGCAATATCCAATTCAGCATTGAGGAAAGGTACAATAGTATTGGCATCTGCCATAACAGAAAGCATCGCGCCTTCTGCCATTTGCTGTAACGCTTCCCCCCTTGCAACAACGAGATGAATGGCATCATCTACAGACATTACCTCCGCTAAACAAGCCGCAACATATTCACCAATACTGTGACCTAACATCGCATAGACTTGTACTCCATGCGCTTGATAGCATTTAGCCATAGCATAAGCCACAACAAACAATGCAGGTTGCGTTACCCTAGTTTGATTTAAGAGTTGATTGGCCGCCAATATTTGCTCATCGGAGGGGAAAAATACCGCTTCTAGTTCTGCACGCAATTTACTTGGGAAACGTGCTAGTACGTCATCGAAGTGAGTCTTAAATTCTGTAACATGACGATATAAAGGCTGTGCCATCGTCACATACTGTGAGCCCTGCCCTGAAAACAACAAGCCTACCTGCTCAGCTTTCTTCACTATCTCATCGGCATATTCACGATTTAACAACTCGATTGCCTGCGCTTCATCTTTTGCGACAATAGCCTGATTTGCAGGCAACCTACGCTTTTTATGCTGTAGCTGTGCAGCTATAAGCGTCAATTGCTGTGGGTTCTGCGTTATGGCTTTTGCAAGTTGTTGACGCTGTTTAGCTAAACTAGCTGTATTAGCCGCTGAAATCGGTAATATGTGCCATGCGTCGGGGGCGCTTGCGACCTTTTCAGTTACAGGTAAATACTCTTCCAAAATAACATGTGCGTTGGTCCCCCCCATTCCCAGCGAGCTGACTGCAGCACGGCGAGGACCATCACAATCCCATGTTTGCGCATGCTGCGGTAAATAAAACGGACTATTTTCGAAATCAATTTTACTATTTTGAGGCGAGCTATGAATGCTCGGCGGGATCTCTTTGTGGCGCAAGGCTTGAATAGCTTTAATTAAACCAGTCACACCGGCCGCTGAATCTAAATGACCAATATTTGCTTTAATTGAGCCAAGAGCACAATATTGCTTTTCAGTGTGCTGATAAACCTGTGACAGTGCTGCTACTTCAATTGGGTCGCCAAGCTTTGTGCCGGTACCATGGCTCTCAATGTAGCCTACGGAGCGCGGCTCCACATCTGCAAACTCCAAAGCGGCACGTATCGCATTAGCCTGTCCCGTGACGCTTGGCGCGGTATAGCCAACCTTGTCTCTGCCATCATTATTAATCGCAGATCCCTTAATCACCGCTAAGATGTGATCGCCATCTTCTATCGCTTCTTCCACACGTTTTAGTACCACAGCAGCAGTGCCACTGCCAATTAAGATGCCATCGGCGTGTTCGCTAAATGCACTCAACTTACCACTGGTTGATAAGCTGCCACCAGCTGGCGCAAGATATCCTTGTTCGTCGAGTAAGTTGAGCCACACACCACCAGCAAGAGCTGCATCACACTCATAGTTTTGCAACGCTCGACAGGCCATGTGTACGGCAACTAAAGAGGTTGAGCAAGCCGTTTGCACCGTTACCGCGGGTCCAGTTAAATCAAGTTCGTAACTAATGCGAGTAGCCAGCGCGTCTTTCTCATTGCCATTGGTGAGTGCTAAGAGGCTAGTGATGTCATTGTCTTGCTGCTGCGGCAATAAATGTTTAAGTAAGTATGCTGGCACACCACAACCGGCAAATACGCCAGTGAACTGGCCATTCGCTGATAAGCCCGCATGCTCCAAAGCGTGCCAACACGTTTGCAGAAATAGGCGCTGTTGAGGATCTAATTGTGTTGCTTCTTTTGGCGTATAGCCAAAAAACTCCGCATCGAACTGAGCTTTGTTTGCAAATGGGATGGACGCGTTGACATAGTCAGGGTGGCTGCGCTGTGCTTCACTTACCCCCGCAGCCGTCAGCTGTTCTTCTGTCAAAGTCTCAATAGCGCAATGACCATTGCGAACGTTTTGCCACAATGCTTCAACGTTATCGGCGTCAGGAAAGCGCCCAGCCATTCCCACCACTGCAATATCTAAAGGATTAAATGTTTGCTCTGTCATTAGTTACATTTCTCTTGATTTACGCTTCTTGGCAGCAAAGGCACTCATAGCTTGCTTTTGTTTTTTATTATTTGACGTCGGCAGTGACGTGCTTTGCGCACTGACAGTTGTCGTCAAATAACTCGCTAAGCTGGCAATACTTGGGTACTGGAATAGATCCGTTAATGATAATGATGGATGATCAGGCTTGAGTTCATCGTATATCGCCATCAGTAACAGGGAGTGACCACCTAAGTCGAAAAAGTTTTGTTCTATAGCAATGGAGTCTCGTTGTAGGTGGCGAGAAAATACTTTGATTAACTGCTGTTCTAACTCACTTGCGCTTGATTTGGACGTTTCACTGCTCTGCATCACTTTGATATCCGGCAGTTTATGACGCTCTAATTTGCCACTTTCAGAAAGAGGAAGTTTATCTAACACCAAAATCGCATCAGGGATCATATAATGAGGTAATTGCAGCTGTAACGCTTGTTTCAATTCAACTTCGGTTACACCATCAGCCTCAACATAAGCGACTAAACTTGCTGAGTTTTGCGCATCCCTCAGCTGTACCACTGCATGTTTAACTTTAGGTAGGTTGCAAAGTTGTGCTTCAACTTCTGATAATTCAACTCTAAATCCTCTTATTTTCACCTGGTGGTCTTGACGACCTATGTATTCCAGCTGTTCTCCCTGCCAACGCACCAAGTCGCCAGTAGCGTACATACGAGCGCCATCTTGGCTAAATGGATCGGCGATAAACTTACATGCTGTCAATCCTCGTTGCTGCCAATAACCTCTCGCTAAAATATCACCACCAACGTACAACTCACCTACTTCACCTTGTGGCACTAACTGCAATGCACTATCTAACACATAAAGCTGTCGCCCTTGGATAGCATTACCAATCGGTACATTGGCAGATGGTTCAAGTGCGGTGCAATCAAATACACTTGCTTCTACAACAATCTCTGTAGGCCCATAGGTATTCAGCAATTTGACATGACCTAACCCTGCAGCTCGCCAATCAGCGACGCCAGTTGTCGACATCGCTTCACCACCGGAATGCACCTGACGAAGATAAGGAAGCGCCAGCGCACCATGATGTTTAGCTTGTTGCGCCCACGAAGCGGCGATCGTACGCCAATAAGCCGCACTTAAATCCATGACGGTAATTCGATGTCGTTGCGCCTGGGTATAAAGCGTTTGCGCATCCCATAATGCATCTTCTCGAAGTACTAAGGTCGCACCCACAGCCCAAGTTGGGAACACTTGCTCCACAAAAGCATCAAAGTTTGCAGTCGCAAATTGCAACACCACATCCTTTGCAGTTAGTGCCATAAAGTCGATTGCTGACGTAATGTATTTTGCCAACGCCCCATGCTCTATCGCTATTCCCTTAGGTGTTCCAGTCGAGCCAGAGGTATAATTTAGATACGCCACAGCAAGATGATTAATATCACCAATATCCTTTATTTCATCCGCCAGTCCTGAGGTGTTGAATAACTCTGCAGGTGTAAAAACATCGCCCTGCCATACCAAGTTAGTTGAAACATCTTCACTAATAAGTTTGCAACAGTTGGCATCTTTTAGCATGAATGCTAATTTGGCGTCAGGGAAATTGGCATCCAATGGTAAATAACCCGCACCAGCAAGCAGACATCCTAGGGTACAGGCCAGCATGTCAGGCGTTCGAGGTAACAGGATCCCCACCACGCTTTCCGCTCCAACGCCCGCAGCGGAAAGTTTCTGTGCAACACTAGATGCGCGTTGCCACAGCCAGCTATAACTATAATCTTCATTGCGATAAATAATGGCAGTTGCTTCAGCGCTTACATTCGCATGCTGCGCGATTTGCGAAAGCCAGTCGATTTTTTCTTCAGTGCTCGCTTTGCCCTTCCCAAGCGCTAATAATGCGTCTTCTTGTGTCACCATCACTAACTCTGCAATCGCTTCGTTAGGGTGTCGAACTGCCTGCTGTAGCAGGGTGAGCCAGCTTTGCATAAAGTTTTGCATCTGCGCTTTTGAGAACAGACTACCGTTATACTGCAGCTCTAAATCAAGATGGCCTTCATTAAATAGTCTAGAATCTAAGCTAAAGTCAAACTGTACTTCTTGATTGAGCGCTTCCACAGTACTTGCTTGCACAGATGCACTTTCACACCAAGGGTTTGCTTGATACTCAACATGGTTAAGCATAAATTGGAATAACGGATTGTGCCCGAGCTTGCGATCTGGGTTTAACAACTCGACTAGTTTTTCGAATGGATAATCTTGATACTGTTGCGCCTCTAGCGCCCGCTGTTTTACCTGAGCTATCACGTCACCGAACGTCATGGCAGGGTTAATATCTGCGCTAAGCACTTGCGTATTAACAAAAAAGCCTAACATTTCTTGAGTCGAGGCACTGCGTCTATTTGCAACCGGAACACCAACTCGTGGCTTTGACTTACCATATAAACGATAAAACGTGACCTGCAAAGATGCTAACAACAACATGTACAAACTTGCACTTTGCTGATGTGAAAAGGCTTGGAGTTGCTGAACTTGGCGATAATCTAATTGCTCGCATAACAATCTAGACTGTAACCCTTGCTGCGTATTTTCACGCTGCGTAGTGATAAGTTCCTCATCCCCATCACCTGATAGCTGTGCTAGCCAGTAAGTCTGTTGCTGCTTTGCATCCGCACTCTCGAGCCAATCTTGCTGCCATTGAGCAAAGTCACCGTACTGCAGTAAACTCTGCTCAATATTTACTTCAGTACCTTTTTCAAGCGCATGATATATATCAGCTATTTGCTTTATCAACAGCTCGAAGGACCATGCATCCCCCACAATGTGATGCATCGCTACCAATAAAGTAAACTGGCGCGGCGCAACCTCCACCAGTGCAACCCTGAAACAGTCTCCCTCCATAAGGGCAAAGGGAGTTTGATACCATTTAGCAATCCAACTGGATTGGTGCTCCTGAGATAAATGTGACATATCTTCAACACACCAGTTCAATGGACGAGATGACGCAGTCTGTCGCCATTGCCCACTTCCACTTTTCATAAATTGCTGTCTCAAGATTGGGTGGCGGGCAAACACCACACGGCAAGCCTGCTCTACATGCTCAATTGACACTGAGCCTAATAAAGTGGTTTTTGCCCCAATATGATAGGCGTTGCTTTCAGGCTGCAGTTGCCATAAAAACAGTTGCCTTTGCTGTTGGGCGCTCAAAGGATGATCTATTTGATGCGTTGGGAGTAACTGAAGCCTGTTCGTGTTTTGCGCCTTACTGTGTTTAACAAGCTCGCAAAAATCACCAAATTCAGGGGCATTAAATAAACAAGTCGTCTCCAGCTGACAATCAAACTGTGTTTGAACCAACGCAATTAAACGTACCGCTTTTAGTGAATTCCCGCCTAAAGAAAAAAAGTTAGCTCGGTTATTTGTCACTGGATAGTTGAGTACCTGCTGCCACGACTTAGCGATCGCTTGTTCAAAATCAGACCATGCCTCTACCGTACATTCTACTTGCCCAAGATTGCGCAACGCTTCGCTATCAAAAGCACCGTATGGCACCAACTGTGCTCTTTGATATAGTTTAAGACAGGCACTACGCTGCAATTTTCCGCTAGATGTTTTCGGCAAGGTGCCCTGATCAAGCAGTAGTACGAGTTCGGGACTGTGGCCGAATTGCGTGCTGATAAAGTTTCTTACTACTTCAGCAGTGAGCTCCGCCGCAACAGTGTTTCGATAGCTGTTCGTGGTCTCGATAGCAAGACCAATCCCTTCTCCAGTTTCCGCGCTTGGAACTGGAAATGCTGACACTCGACCTTTACGCACAAAGCTCAATTCCGCTTCGATCACTCTTTCGATGTCTTGGGGATAAACATTGTGGCCATTCATGATGATCAAATCTTTTTCTCTTCCTGAGATAAAGAGTTGACCATCAAAGATATAGCCAACATCACCTGTTCTTAACCAACGCTTGCCATCTCGCTCGATAAAGGTGGCTCGTGTCGCTTCTTCGTTTTGCCAATATCCTACTGCGATACTGGGACCTGCAGTCCATATTTCTCCAATCAAACCATCTGCAAGTTGCTGATGGGTTTGTGGATCGCTAATACGTAAGAAATGCTCACTGGCGACGACACCGCAGCCGACTTGATGGCGGTAATGTTCTGTATTTCTCCAGTCCTGACTTGGAACCGACTTTGCAATACCTGCGGCTAATTTAGCGCTATCAAATGCCGTCACATACGCGCCTTGATTGGCGTGACTGCCAGTCACCATCAATGTTCCTTCAGCGAGGCCGTAGCATGGGTAAATAGCCTGCTTGTTTAAACCACAAGCGGAGAAGCGCTCAGCAAAGTCAATGAGTGTATCGTGTCTGATAGGTTCAGCCCCAGAGTATGCAACTCGCCAATGACTCAGATCGAGCTCTTCTAGCACTTTTTCCTTTACTCTCTCCAAACACAATCGAAATGAAAAGTCAGGGCCTCCAGAGATAGTCCCCTTGTACTGACTTAGTAGTTGCAACCACCTTACAGGCCTTTCCATAAAGTAACGAGGAGAAGTCAATACCAGAGGAAACCCCATAAATAAAGGTTGTAGTAAGCCTCCAATTAACCCCATATCATGAAATAGCGGCAACCAGCTAACCATAACATCGCTGCTCGTCGTCTCCATCCGCTCGCTAATCGCTCGCTCATTCGCAATTAGGTTCTCATGACTAACCATCACCCCTTTAGGTGTTGCTGTTGAACCTGATGTGTACTGCAAAAATGCAATGTCATTTGGCGCTGTATTGGCACGTTGAGCTGGTATATTTATCTCCTGCAACTCATCAACACTTAACATGGACGCACCAGAAGTTTGTTCGGTCAGAGCTTGCACCGTCTCACTGAAACGGGCAGTGGTAAGAATTAAAGTCGCACTGGCGTCTTTGGCGATCCCTATGGTTCTCGCGAGATGTTGTGGCTTCGTCGATTCAGGAGGAAAGCTAGGAATAGCAGTGATCCCACAATACTGACAGGCTAAAAAGCTGGCAACGTACTCAATACCAGTTTCCATCAAAATCAGGGCTCTATCCCCTGGTTTTGCATACTGTTGAAAATGACTGGCAACAAGCATCACTTTTTCAAGTAGCGTTTGATAAGTCCACTGCGTAGTCAATTTGCGTTCAACACAGACCAGCGCAAGTTGATTCGGCTGGGTTTCAGCATGATGTATAAGATGGTCAGTTATTGTAATGGCGGACATAGTTTACTCCGTAAATCACCGACGTTTGAATGGTATCCAGCCACGTTCTAACGCCTGCTAACGAAAAATCGGATAAATAGGCCGATCTATTGCAACATAAAAATTACAAAATCATCGATACTAAATGGATAACAGGTAATTAGGGCAATCAGCTTGTTAAAGCTTGACGTAAGCTCAGTGGTCTCATATCAGTCCAATGTTGATTGATATAATCAAGACAAGTCTGCTTGTCTCCTTCACAGCCTACTTCACACCATCCCCCAGGAATTGATTTATAACTTAGCCAAAGAGAGTATTGTTCTTCATGATTAATCAATACTTTAAATGTGCTATTTTCATTATCAAAGCTCATAACTTTTACCCAGACTGTAAATAAACGAAGTTGCTAGCAATGACGCCTCAACTGCAAAATTATTTAGTTTTATTTCACTCAAAATTAAATCCAGACGCTCAGCATTGCAGTTTCGTTGATGGTTAAATCCCCAAAACCAATACTTTTGTTAATCATAAGAAAAAAATAAAACACAAAAAGTAAACTTTGCACTTGACAGCCCTCCTTTATAAAAAATAGAATAACTGATAATTATTATCATTTGCGTTGTTGTTATTTTTGAAATGCTTAAGGAGTAAGTAGCTGTGTCTCAATTTACGGTTAAGTGGTCGCGTGTTATTTCTGAAAACGAGTCAAAATTACTTGTATACCTATCCAGTATTTTACGCTGTCCGTATTTAGCTGAAGATGCCTTGCAAGATACCTATATTCGGTTAGCTGGCATGTCCACAAGCCAGAATGAAGCCATCAAAAATGCAACTAGTTTTTGTTATCAAGTTGCACGAAATATCGCTATCGATATGTTGAGGAAGTTCAATCGTGAAAATTTAGTTGATATTGAGGCCAGTCATTTTGAACAACTGACTGACCACCAAATAGATGTTGAATCTAAATTTGAGAGTGAGCAGCTAAGTGGAAAGATCAACGATACAATTGGAAAGCTATCTCGCCGCCATCAAAACATTCTTTCTTTTTATCGTCATGGGAGACTTAAACAGAAAGAAATAGCCAACCTTTATAAAATCTCTCCTACCTTAGTCAACTTTATGATCAAAGAAGCTATCAGTAGCTGCCAAACGGAGTTAGTTAGCCATTAGCGATTGATTAGGGCCTGTTGACCTTTGCTGTTTGATTTTTGTTCTTCTGAGTGTGTTTTGGTAGCGACGCTCGACTTGCCGCCTAGTAATCTAGGCAAAAGTTGAGCAACAATGAACAAAGCGTACTCAGGTGAACCCAAAGGGCAGCGCTTGACTGGCATTTCTACTGTGTTATCACCTGACTTACATAGAATAACTATGCTACGCAGGCTCTGCCTTGTATAAATACCAGTCAAACTGCTGCAAAAACAAACTTGAAAGATCAACAGGCCCTAGTATAAAACAGCGCACCGATCACTCTGGCTGTGCGCGAAGCTTTGCAGCGATAAAATCGGCATGGGCAACATAAAACAGCCCGGCTATTTTCCGAATGATATGGTCTTCATGGCTGTCGAGTTCGCCATCTGCATAAGCTACGTGCCACAATAGCTCAATGACCTCGATGCGCTCAATGTCGCTGGTGTGGTTATTCACTTGCTTGGCAAAAGAATACATATCTACTGCCTGTTCCACCAGTTGCTGCGCTTGTGTTATCAGTGCACTGACTTGCGGTTCAGGCAATTCACAACGCGTTTTTAGCAGCTCCGCAATTTTATCGAACTCCGACTGTTGTAGTTTGCCGTCCGCTCGCATCACTTCGACCAGTAATGCAGCAAGCGCGGTATTAAAGTCGATTTCTTGTTTCGGTGATGATTCCTGCAAGCTTTGAAATAGTTTTTTAAGTTGGTTAAGCAAGTAGCTAATCTCCCATGTGATATACTGTAAATGTAGCAGACTAAAAGGACAGTTATGCGTAAGTTATCATTGAGACTAAATCCATTAAAGCTAAGATCCCTAGTCGTAGGTGTAACACTGCTCTCGGCGTGCCAATATACACCGGTTCCACGAGGCGAACCTGAAAAGCTCTATGACTTTGACCACAAAGTACATTATGAGCAAACCACGTATAACGATGACCACTTTCGACTGGCAATTAAGCCAGATAGTTATGCGCATTTTAGGCAACAAAGCGTATTTTTGCTGCGCCATGCCAAACGCTTATGCCAAGGTAGTAACCCACAGTTGACATTACTTGGTGGCGTTCAAGGCTTTGATAAGATGCCATTAGAGCCACGACCTTATCAGAATGACTTAACGGTAGACGTAAAATGTGTGGCCAAATAGCCACACATTTTTGTTAGCGCTATAAATCTTTTTCAGTAACCCGCTCTGGGTTTAGTCTTTATACCAGTTGTATTAAGTAAATGATCTATCTTGAAGCGGGAAAATAGCTTTAGTAGCAAGGCAAAAATTTTGCTATTTAGTTGTTCTAAAAGAGAAATTTTTAACGAAGCTAATATGCTATTTCACCCTTCAAATTGATTAGAGAATTAATTCAATTGGTATTATATCCCCAAGGCGCTGTTGGTGCAGCGACAGGTTTCGTTAAATCAAAGTCCACTCGAAACTCTCGCCCTTCACGCACCAAACGATAGGTAAACTGCTCTGGGTAGATATACATCTGCCATGTATTTCCGACTGACTGTGGGATCCCTTGCTGGACGAATAACTGTTTTGAATATTCGTCAGCTGGGAACGACTGCACGGTATTAAATCCCGCATCTAGGGTATGACCACCATACATAGTAGAAACGTCGTCGCTGCCATCTTCATGGCGGTGATCGTGCTTTAAGCTCAAACCACTCCCTGTTTTGGTGATGATCCAAGTTCTTGAAGCATCTTTTCCTACATGAAATGGAACTTGAAGCTCAGCGTCACTGCATTTACGAACGTGCATCACAAGGCGCGCATCACTAAAGCTGCTTGGCCCTTGATTATCCACCGTTACTTTACCTTCGTAGGCTTTACCACAATGCGCTTTAATAGCGTCAAAAAATGCATCATGGCTTGGGATGGAAACCAGCGGGGCAGGACGCGCGAAGGCTGCGCAGCTCAAGGTTGCGAGTAGCGCTAAAGTTAATTTTTTCATTGGAGACACCTAAAATAAATAAAGCCAGAGCTTAATCAGCTTCTGGCTTTGTGGCAAAATTATTCGACCAAATTGAGTAAACAGCTATTATTGCCAAGGTCTTGTCGTAGCAAGCTGCTGCTCAAAGGCATCAATTTGAGCATTTAATAATTCGGTCTCACCGATAAAGTCAAGGCCACTCAAGAGGCGTGCTTTGATGTCTTCTCGCACCTCAAAGTCAATTGGTGCAATACCCGCTCCGCTTATCTGCTGCGCTTCTAGGTCAATACTCAAATGTACTTGTGATTGTTGCTCGCATGCATCGAAGAGCGCATCTAACGTGCTGGCTGGTAACGCAATGCAAAGCATTTGGTTATTACCACAATTGTTAAAAAAGATATCGGCAAAGCTCTCGGCTAAGATCACCGTAAAACCATATTGCTTTAGCGCCCATGGAGCATGCTCACGAGACGAACCACAACCAAAGTTGTCACGGGTTAACAAGATTGACGCGCCCTGATATTGTCGATAGTTAAGCACAAAGTTCGGATCTGACTGGCCATCTTCAAGATAGCGCCAATCATAAAACAGCGCTTTATCAAACCCATCGCGGCTGGTTGAAGTTAAAAACTGCTTGGGAATAATTTGGTCTGTATCAACATTGTTTTTGTCTAATGGCGCAACTAGGCCCTGATGAAACACGCTCATGACGCCTCTCCTCGAATATCAGTAAAGTGACCTGCAATTGCCGCTGCGGCAGCCATTGCTGGACTCACCAAATGCGTACGACCGCCTCGCCCTTGGCGCCCTTCAAAATTACGGTTTGAGGTCGATGCACAGCGTTTTTCTGCGCCAAGACGATCATCATTCATCGCCAAGCACATAGAGCAGCCCGGTTCACGCCACTCAAACCCCGCAGCTTTGAAAATATCGGCTAAGCCTTCTTGTTCGGCTTGCTGTTTTACTAATCCTGATCCCGGGACGATAAGCGCTTCAACGCCTGTTGCTACGCGCTTGCCCGCCACCACTTGTGCCGCTGCACGTAAATCTTCAATACGGCTATTGGTGCAAGAGCCAATAAATACAGTGTCGACTTTGGCATCGCTTAGCCTTTGCCCTGCTGTGAGGCCCATATATTTCAGCGCGCTGCGCATCGCATCCGCTTTGACTAAATTAGGTTCATCGTCAGGGTTCGGTACTAAGTCATTAATACCAATGACTTGCTCTGGACTTGTCCCCCAGGTTACTTGAGGTTGTACACTGTCAGCATCCAGCTCCACGACACGATCAAATTCAGCATCCGGGTCGCTATGCAAGGTTTGCCAATAGTGCACCGCAGCATCAAAGTCTTCGCCTTGAGGTGCAAATGGGCGACCACGTAAATACGCAAAGGTTTTCTCGTCAGGTGCGATCAAACCAGCTTTCGCCCCCATTTCAATACTCATATTACAGAGCGTCATCCGCGCTTCCATCGACAGCGCTTCGATCCCCGTCCCACAAAACTCAGCCACATAGCCAGTGCCACCAGCTGTGCCTAATTGCCCAATCACAGCGAGGATCAAGTCTTTTGCAGTTACGGTCGGACGCAAGACGCCATTCACTTGAATTTTTAACGATTTGGCTTTTTTCTGCTGCAATGTTTGCGTGGCCAGCACATGTTCAACCTCTGATGTACCAATACCGTGAGCCAGCGCACCAAATGCACCATGCGTTGAGGTATGGCTATCGCCACATACAATCGTTGTACCCGGCAAAGTGATCCCTTGCTCAGGTCCCATTACGTGCACTATGCCTTGATTAATCGAATTCAAATCGTAAAGTACAATGCCGAACTCTTCACAGTTTTGTGCCAACGCCTGTAGCTGGTTTTTGCTCACCTCGCTGGCAGCATCAATCGAACGGCTCTTGGTCGAGACATTATGATCCATTGTCGCAAAGGTTTTTTCTGGACATCTTACCGGACGGTTCTGCTCTCTTAATCCCGCAAATGCCTGCGGTGAAGTGACTTCGTGTACTAGATGACGGTCAATGTACAAGAGATCGGTTTGCTCATTTAATTTAGCAACCACATGGGATTGCCAAATTTTATCGTATAATGTTTTTGCCACTTGCTCTTACCTTTATTAAACCCTGTCGACGATCGCTTGCGCGACATCCATAGTAGTAAACCCTGCTTGAGGATAGATATCCGGTGTACCTACACCATCTTTCACCGCCTCAGCTACTGCCTTTTCAATTGCGCGTGCCGCTTCATCCTGCCCCAATGAATAACGTAGCATCAACGCGGCACTTAAGATTTGTGCGATTGGGTTTGCCACCCCTTTACCAGCGATATCTGGTGCTGAGCCGCCCGCAGGCTCATATAAGCCGAAGCCCGACTGATTTAGACTTGCCGATGGTAATAACCCCATGGAACCCGTGATCATTGCACATTCATCAGAAAGGATGTCACCGAACAGGTTGTCGCACAGTAGCACATCAAACTGGCTTGGTTGCTTTACCAACTGCATCGCAGCGTTGTCGATATAGATGTGATCAAGCGCCACATCTGAGTATTCTTTCGCGACTTCATTGACCACTTCACGCCACAGTACACTGGTTGCCAGCACGTTGGCTTTATCTACAGAAGTCACATGATTGCTTCTAAGTCTCGCTGCATCAAAAGCAAAACGGGCGATGCGTTCGATTTCTTTGCGCGAATAGGTTTGCGTATCAAACGCCGACTCGCTTTCGCCCTCACCTTGGCGACCTTTTTCGCCAAAATAAATCCCGCCAGTAAGCTCACGGACGCATAAAATATCAAAACCTTGCTGGCTAATGTCACTGCGTAGTGGAGAGGCGGCGCTCAATGCGGGCAATAGCTGCGCAGGACGCAAATTACAAAAAAGCTGGAAGTGCTTTCTAAGCGGTAATAAAGATGCCCGTTCTGGTTGCTCATTTGGCGGTAAATGCTCCCATTTAGGCCCACCCACAGAGCCAAATAGAATCGCATCAGCGGCTTCACATGCGGCCAATGTCGCCGCGGGTAAGGCTTCACCAAATTGGTCTATAGCCGCACCACCAATCGCTTGTGGTGATTTTTCTAAAGCAAAGTTGAACTTAGTCGCCACTTTATCTAATACCAGCTCAGCGGCTTGCATCACTTCTGGACCAATTCCATCTCCAGCTAGTACTGCGATTTTGTAGTTTGTTTGACTCATCCTGCTTTCCTTTGTTGTTTTAGGCTAGACACTTTTTGTGCTCTATCAATTAGGTTATATACTCGGATCATGGCTCTCACTGACGCTTCGACAATGTCGGCTGCAAGTCCCACACCGTGATATTGCCTACCATCAAACTTGGCAATAATATCGACTTGGCCTAGTGAGCTTGCCCCTTTACCTGTCGCATCAAGGTTATATTCCACCACTTCCACCGCCATGCCAGTGATACGCTCGATGGCTACAAACGCCGCTTCTACAGGGCCGTTGCCGGTTGCCGCTTCTTGCTTAAGCTCACCATTCAAGGCAATTCCTACTGTCGCGCTCGCGATGGATTGAGAGTTAGAAGATGCATTGACGAACTGTAATTGGTAGCGCTCGTCTTTATCTTTGATTTGGTTGAAATAAATCATCGCTTCAAGGTCATAGTCGTAAACCGTGCCCTTTTGATCGGCCAACGCCAAGAAGCTTTCATACAGGCTATCCATATCGTAATCCGATTTCTGATAGCCAAGCTCGGTAAGACGATGCTCAATAACATGTCGGCCAGAGCGTGACGTCATATTTAACTGGTTACTCGGTACGCCAACTGTTTCTGGTGCCATGATTTCATAGGTGTTTTGTGCTTTTAAGACGCCGTCTTGGTGAATACCCGAGCTATGTGCAAAGGCATTTTCACCCACAATTGCCTTGTTTGGCTGCACCGGCATATTGCAGATTTTAGCAACTTGGCGCGACGCACGATAAATCTCTTCACTACGAATATCGGTGTGTACTTTTAGGTGGTCTTGGCGCATCTTCATGATCATCGCCACTTCTTCTAGTGAGCAGTTACCTGCACGCTCACCAATACCATTGATGGTACATTCGATTTGTCTTGCACCGGCTTGTACCGCCGCGATTGAGTTTGCCACCGCAAGTCCTAAATCGTTGTGACAATGGACGCTTAGTCTGGCTTTGTCGATGTTAGGCACATTATTTCGAATATGGTAAATCATCGCTGCATACTCGTCTGGCGTGACATAACCTACAGTATCAGGCAAGTTAATCGTAGATGCACCGGCATTAATCGCCGCTTCAACAATACGACATAGATCAGAGTGTGGCGTACGGCCAGCATCTTCACATGAAAATTCAACATCATCAGTATACTTTCTGGCTTGAGTTATGGCCTTAATCGCCATGTTAGTCGCATCATCTAAACTCATTCTTAACTTATGTTCTAGATGCAGAGGACTGGTTGCAATAAAAGTGTGAATGCGGCGCTGCTCAGCACCTTTAAGGGCTTCGCCACACGCGTCAATATCTTTACTAACCGCACGAGCAAGGCCGCAAATCGCGGGGCCTTTCACCTCGGCAGCGATGCGTTGTACCGCACGAAAATCAGCTGGACTTGATACTGGAAAACCCACTTCCATGACATCCACATTGAGACGACTAATGGTATGCGCCAGTTGTATTTTATCTTCTTCTGTTAAGCTGGCTTTTAACGCCTGCTCACCGTCCCTTAATGTTGTATCGAAAATCCAGACTTTATCTTGCATACCCTTATCCTCAGCCAAAAAAAACCCCGCAAGTGCGGGGTGTCTACAGTAAATGTCGCTCAATTCGCGCAATTACACCCCACCCCTCTGGTTTACCAGTAGGAGGTTAAGAAGGAGTGAAATACGCGCAGTCATTTTCATTGAGCTAAGTGTTCCTGTTGATGAATTGGCTATGTTTTAACATGCTTTAAAAGCGACAATCAAGCATAAATTATCCCAAAAACAGAGTTTAAACCTCATTTTACCGGCAACTTAAATCACAGTAACGCCATTTTTAGAAAATATATTTCAAGATCAGAAGTGAACACAGATAGGATATGAAATGAGCAGGGGAATTTTGAATTTTAATTACCAATAAAAAAATAGCCAATTTAGGCTATTTTTTTATTGGTTCTGGATGTTTTGCATAACCAGAGGCACCTTTTGCGATATACCGCAACTGCCACTTCAACCGCTCGGTCAGTTCAGCCCGTTGAGGGGGGTCTTGATCCAAAGCCTCAGCACCAGAGCTAAATACTAAGGTGACCATTGCTTCAGCCTGCATGTGGGCGTGATGGGTATCTACTCCCGTTTCCGTTTCAAGATAATGAGCAAGCTCTAAGATAAAATGTTTGATTTCTCTAGCCACGGCGGCTCGAAACGCAGGCGACGTGCCCGAACGTTCACGCAATAATAAACGAAATTGGTTGCTCGACTGCTCAATAAATTCCATAAAGGTGTGCACAGAAGTATTGATCACGCTACCACCTTTAGCGATACGACGCCTTGCTTGGCGCATTAGTTGTCGCAAGGTTAAACCCGCTTCATCTACCATAGTCAGCCCGAGCTCGTTCATATCCTTAAAATGTCGATAAAAAGAAGTAGGTGCGATACCCGCCTCTCGTGCGACTTCACGCAGGCTTAAATTCGAGAAACTATGCTCAGCACTTAGTTGATTAAATGCCGCTTCGATAAGCGCTTGACGGGTCTTCTGTTTTTGTTGGGCGCGTACACCAGCCATGGACTTTCCCCAATTCGCTTCGAAAAATAAGAACAATAAACCGCAGTCTAAACCTTGACGCAGCAAGAATGAAATACTATTTTAGCGTACAGTTGTACGCTGAAATTAGATTTTGAGATTAATTGATGAAAAAACCACCCATTTTATGGACCAATGTGCTGTTCTTTAGCTTATCGTTTTTAGCTGCGATCACTTTGGTGCCTTGGTATGGCTTTGAATACGGTTATACCACCAGCCACTGGGTAGCTTTTGTTGCCTGTATGTTTTACGCCGGTCTGTCGATCACCGCTGGGTATCACCGCTTATGGGCGCATAAAGCCTATGACGCCCATCCTGTGATCCAAGTTATTTTTGCGTTGGGTGGCGCATTCGCGTTACAAAACAGTATATTACATTGGAGTAGCGATCACCGTGTGCACCACGGTCAAGTCGACGACCCAGTAAAAGATCCGTACGCCGCAACACGAGGCTTCTGGTATAGCCATATCGGTTGGATGCTGAGAGATTATCAAGGCGAGACTTACGGTGATTATAATAACGCCAGAGACTTACAACGTAACCCTATCGTGATGTGGCAACACAAGCACTATATGAAATTGGTGTTACTTACGAATATAGGCATCCCGTTAGTGCTAGGATTATTACTCGGAAATGTGTTTGGTATGTTGTTACTTGCAGGCGTACTCAGACTCGTACTCAGTCAACACTTTACCTTCTTTATCAATTCACTGGCACACATTTGGGGTAGTCGTCCTTACACCGAAAAAAATACCGCGCGAGACAATGGCTTGCTAGCCCTATTCACTTACGGTGAAGGCTACCATAACTTCCATCATATTTTTGCGAGCGACTACCGTAATGGTATTCGTTGGTATCACTATGACCCAACTAAATGGCTGATCCGTACTTTTGCAGCTCTGGGCCTTGCCAGTAAGCTAAAACGCACTCCAGTTGAACGCATTGAAAAAGCCAAGGCGGAGACCTTATTGAATAAGACTAAAGTCAGTCTCGCAAAATTGCCTTTGGCGCAAGATAAGCTTACATTGTTACAACAAGAGTATGATTTACTTCTTAAAAAGCTTCAAAACTACTGTACTGTGCAAAAACAGGTACTCGAAGCGAAGAAAGAAGCAGTACTTGCACAGTGCGAACATTCCGCACTGATGCAACAATATAAAGAGCTAGAACAAGCTTGGGAAAGTCAAAAACAAGCTTGGATTGCACTAAATTCGAGGCTACTGAAAACGGCATAATGTTCAGCGGCCTCAACAACTAAAGGGGTGAGGCCGTGAGCAAAAAAGCTTCAGAAAAAACCGAAACTGTTCCACAATCCTATCAATACGATGCCATTATTATAGGCACCGGACCTGGCGGCGAAGGCGCCGCCATGAACCTCTCTAAAAGTGGTAAAAAAGTCGCGGTTATCGAACGCCAGCATGCGGTTGGCGGTGGCTGCGTGCACTGGGGCACCATTCCCTCAAAAGCGCTTCGTCATTCTGTCAGTCGTCTAATTGAGTATAAAGCAAATCCACTTTATCGTTTTACCGAGCGCCCGCAGCGCCATACCTTTCAAGATATTTTGCACCATGCCAGTGATGTGATCTCAAAACAGTCAACATTGCGTTCTAGCTTTTATGGTCGTAACCGCATTCACTTATTCCAAGGCGATGCCAGCTTTGTTGACGCAAATACGGTACAAGTCATTCATCAAGATGGTTCGCAAGAGTTACTCACCGCTAAAACCATTGTGATCGCCACAGGCTCGCGCCCATACCGCCCACCAGGCGTTGATTTTAACCACCCTCGCGTCTACGACAGCGACACTATTTTAAGCCTTGAGCATAATCCTCAGCGCGTATTGATATACGGCGCGGGGGTCATAGGCTGTGAATATGCCTCAATCTTTAAAGGACTGGGCGCAAAGGTAGACCTCATCAACACCCGCGACCGCTTATTGGCCTTTATGGATGCCGAGATCTCTGACGCACTCAGTTACCATTTTTGGAATAATGGTATTGTTATTCGCCATAACGAGGAGTTTGCGAAAGTAGAGACCCATGATAAGGGGGTTATTGTGCATCTACAGTCAGGCAAGAAAGTACGTGCTGACTGCATTTTATGGGCCAATGGCCGCTCCGGTAATACCGAAACACTCAACCTTGCAAGTGTAGGTCTAAAGGCTGATAGCCGTGGCCAGCTTAAAGTCAACGAACACTATCAAACTGAAGTAGATAATATTTTCGCAGTAGGAGATGTGATTGGCTATCCAAGCCTAGCCAGTGCAGCGTTCGATCAAGGGCGTATTGCAGCCAATGCGATTGTGCATGGTGCCTGTGATGATCGTTTGATAACCGATATCCCAACCGGCATTTACACCATTCCAGAAATGAGCTCTGTTGGTAAAACCGAGCAAGAACTCACCGCTGCGCGCATTCCCTATGAAGTGGGCCGCGCCCAGTTTAAACATTTGGCTCGTGCACAGATCACAGGCACTGAAGTTGGCAGCTTGAAAATTTTGTTCCATGCAGAAACCAAAGAAATATTAGGTATTCACTGCTTTGGTGAACGTGCATCCGAGATCATCCATATCGGCCAAGCCATTATGGAGCAAAAAGGAACAGGTAATAATATCGAGTACTTTATCAATACTACCTTTAACTATCCAACAATGGCCGAAGCCTATCGCGTTGCAGCACTAAACGGCATTAATCGTCTACTGGATTAATGCATCGTATGGCATAAATAAGCGTGACACCTTGAGCGTCACGCTTATTGTTATAAATTAAAGCGATACTCCGCGCTGAGTCGCCACACATTATCGCTTTGCTTAGGCTTACCGTTAAAGGCCTCGCGGTTTGCAACTGCGGTTGTCAGACTCAAAAACTCTCCGCCCACAAGCCAATTGCTATTAATTCGATACTTCACTGTAGCGGTCAGTGCATGGCCATCACTTTGATTAGGGTCGAACTGCCAATCATCTTTGTCGATGACTTTGAACTGCTCCCCCCGTAAGGCAAAGCGCCACTCATCGCGCTGATGTGTGAGTAGCAAAAACCAGCTATTAAAGTCATTATCAACGCCTCGATTGGCACCCATTGCGGTATTACCCAGCATGCCTTGTGCGAGTATATGGGTCTGCGGTGTTAACTTGTAACGCCAAGCTGCACTAATAAATTTAGTGTCCCACGCATACTGCCCAGTTCGGTAGTTGATCTTACTTGGATCGCCATTATTATCGTACCAATAGACATTGATCTCACTGCGGTTTGAAAAGTCGCGATGATACCCAACATAATAACCAAATCGGCCATCAACTTCAGAAAACGGTTCAACATGCTGTGCTTGATGTTGTAACTGCGGTGTGTTCAACGACTCTACCGCAGCAAAGGGGAGACTTTCGTTAAACACCGACTGCCTATCATGCACGGTAAAGCCTCGCCATGCGAGTAAAGTGCCAGCCGGATCATTACCCTTAAAAACACCAAACACACCTTTGAATCCCTGACCGCGGCTACGACGCGTCTGCGGCTGCTCAATCGCGACTTCACCTCCAAATACCCGCACTTCCTCACCAATCCAAGCGTTGATAGCCGAATACTGGTAGGTATAGGGTGATGACCAGCCAATATCTGGGTTCTCAATAGAAAACTTCGGATAAAAGCCACCTGCTCGCATAATAAAACGGCGACCATTTTTGGGTAGTGTTCGATATTGCAAATACAGTTCTGTAAAACCGAGCTTGTCATCTGGGTCTGGCACATACTGCGTTACCCCATGCAAAGACCAAGCGCTGGCAAAATCTACACGCCAATCAATAGCGCCTCGACTAAGCGTAATGTCTGACTCCCCTTTGCCAAAACGCGTAACGCCCCACCCTGGCTGATACCAAGCTTTACGATTATCATCATGCTGCCAGGTCGTTTGCAGTTGTCCTTGTCCTGAAATTTCAACGGCACCTGCTTGCCCTATGGCGAATAATGCCAGAGCAGCGCTTAGCTTAGTAATCATCGAAGCCATCGGAGAAATCCTGAAGTGGAGCAACCAGAGTTTGCTTAATTTGATAGGTAATCGCTTGAGTGTTGTTCACAGCAGAGAGCGCATGCTGTTCTATTTTGTCTATATTTTCGAATCTTTCATGCCATACATTCAGCTTTAGTGCGCTGGCTTGCTGAGCACCTAAGTCAATTGATACTTTGCCGCTGCTATCCGTTACCGCAAATAATGGGCTATCTACAACCACGATATAGCCCAGCATCCAATCGTGAATATTGCAGCCAAGCTCAACCACACCGGTTTGATCAAATAATACTTGTTTCGGGTCATCGCGATACAACTTAAGCTCGAATGGCTTTGCAGCAGAGAACGAATAGACGTGGTGCAGAATGGGATCTAAATTCGGAAACGAGACTTGTGTGCCTGCTTGCACCATCAAAATATGTGGCACAAACGCTTTATCCTTTTGCTCCATTTTATAATCTAGCGTCGTTCTTTTATTATCAAAGCCATCTCCTTGCAACCACACCGCGGCATTCGCGAGTGGTTGTTTATCAGCATCGACAATTTGCACTTCAAGGGCATTGACTAGACCGGCTTGTAGCGTTGCCATCACAACAGCAATACGCACAAAAATTGTTAGGTTTAGCATAAGCAGTTCAACCTATCCTTATTATTTTTCTTAGCTTGTCTACACTAGACCGAGCGGAATAATTATTACATTCATCGCATTTACAGCATGAATACGTATGCAACTTTTACGTGAACGTTAGCATACAACAGTAAGCTTAGCTTATGTGCAAAAGAACACGAATTTTCGTGCCGACAACAAGAAGGAAAAACTATGCGCCCCATGTCACTTTCCCTGATCGGATTAAGCTTGTTTACGACTACGAGCTTTGCCGCATCTTTAGCTGTGAGTTCGCCAGATGGCAAAATCACTTTTACCTTGAGTGATGATAATAGCCAGCCGATCTACCAAGTCAGCTTTAACGACAAAACCATTATTCAACCGTCTAAACTTGGTTTTGATTTCGCAACAGCTGCATCGATGCGCGATGGCTTAAGTATCACCACACATCAGCGCAATAGCGTCGATAGCAGTTGGCAACAGCCTTGGGGCGAAGCCCGGGTGATCCAAGATAAGCACAATGAGCTTGCAGTCACCTTTGCTAAGCAGACAGACAAGTCGCCGCAATATACTGTGCGTGTAAAAGTATTTGATGACGGTGTCGGCTTTCGTTATGAGGTTGCTCAAAATCAAGCGCTTTATATCACCAGAGAATTAACCGAATTCGCCTTTGCACAAAGTGATAAAAGTACCGCGTGGTGGATCCCTGCTCGTGGCTGGAATCGCTATGAATATGTATACAACACCACACCACTGCACGATGCCCCACATGTGCACACCCCGTTTACCTTAAAGAATCAAGACGGAGTTCATATCAGTGTGCATGAAGCGGCCCTAATTGACTATGCGGGTATGACCTTAAACCAGCGTCGCCCGGGAACATTTGTTGCTGATCTAACACCTTGGTCAGATGGCGTTGCAGTAAAAACCAATGGTAAGTTCAATACACCTTGGCGCACCCTGCAAATAGGCGATAAAGCCACCGACTTGTTGAACTCTCACCTTATTTTAAACCTCAACGAGCCAAATAAGCTCGGTGATGTATCTTGGGTTGAGCCGGGTAAATATATCGGCATTTGGTGGGGCATGCACATCAACAAAAATACCTGGGGCAGCGGCGATAAACATGGAGCCACTACGGCGCGCACTAAAGAATATTTGAGCTTTGCCGCTGACAACGGCTTTGATGGCGTGTTGGTTGAAGGTTGGAACATCGGCTGGGATGGCGACTGGTTCTTCAACGGTGATGTCTTTAGCTTTACCGACGCCTATGCTGACTTTAATATTGACGAAATAGCCAAGCACGGAGAAAAAGTAGGTGCACGCCTAATTGGTCATCACGAGACGTCTGGTAACGTCAGCAACTATCGCAATCAAATGGAGGCGGCCTTCGCACTCTACGAAAAAGCAGGCGTTCGCCAAGTTAAAACCGGTTATGTAGCCGATGGTGGCAACATCAAACGCATTGATGCCAAGGGCAATGCCAGATTCGAATGGCACGATGGTCAATTTATGGCAAATGAGTACTTAGACAACGTCAAACTCGCGGCCAAACACAAGATCAGTATCAATACGCATGAACCAATCAAAGATACCGGCCTGCGTCGTACCTATCCAAACTGGATTGCGAGAGAAGGCGCTAGAGGGCAAGAGTTCAACGCATGGGGCACGCCACCAAACCCACCAGAGCATGTGCCAATGCTCGCCTTTACTCGCATGTTAGCAGGCCCAATGGACTTTACTCCGGGTATTTTTGACATGGGCTTCAACGGCCTTGGCGATAAAACCAACCGCCCACAAACCACCCTCGCCAAACAATTAGCGCTTTATGTTGTGCTTTATAGTCCAATTCAAATGGCGGCCGATTTGCCAGAAAATTACCTCGCTAAGCCAGACGCCTTCCAATTTATCAAAGACGTACCCACCGACTGGGAACACAGTATCGCACTTGCAGGAGAAGTGGGTGATTATGTTGTTTTTGCCAGAAAGGAGCGCAAGCATAAACAATATAGTGGTAACGATTGGTTCTTGGGCGCAGTAACTGACGAGGAAGCGAGAGAAATTCCTATTACTTTAGATTTCCTTGAGTCAGGTAAAACCTTTGAAGCGCAAATCTACGCGGACGGTGATAAAGCCGAATGGAAACAAAACCCGTATGAAATGAATATTTACCGTAAAAAGGTAACAAGTGCCGACAAACTCACATTAAAACTGGCTGCCGGCGGCGGTGTTGCTATTCGCTTTAAATCGCTTTAAACATAAGGTGACTACCCAGCAGCTGGGTAGTCACCGCTTTGATCTGTACATTTAGTAAACTATACAGTAGGGTGAAATAGTCTATTAAGACATTCTTATTTCAAAGGAAAATAATATGAAACTTACCCTAGCAAAGAAAAAACTAAAACAATTAGACTATCAACAGAGCCAACTTGCCGTAAAACTCACACCGCAAGCAGCTGGTGGTAGAGGACCAGAAACCGGCGTTATGTGTGAAACGACTAATAACGATTACTGGTGTCAACGTCCAAGTTCACCGGCTGTTACCTGCAGCGTAATGGAACGCTGTTTATAAACATTTCCCACCATATATAGGCTAGATATTATAAAAATATGTAGTTAGCCTATTTCTCAGTCAAACTCTCTATATGCTCAACGGCCAGCTCTCACTCCCCGCCGAGCTGAGTTATAAGTAATAATTTACTGACATTGATAGCTTGGTGTTACACCATTAGCAACTTCCCATTTCGCCGTTAATAGCGACGCAGGGCCATTACTGTCATGGGATAGCTCCCAATTCATAATGCCACCGGCATTGAGCTTAGCGTACTGCGTTTTTGCGCGGATCGTCGGGATACCATTGTAGTAGCTGCTACCATCACTATCGCGACAGGCATTGGCAGGGTTCTCTTGTAGTAAGGTGCGATACGCTTTCCAAGTAGGTCTTGCATAAAATGGTACGCCTAATACCGTTTTTTCTTTACTGAGCCCACGACCTTGCCAGTAAGCTATTGAGTCTTTGGCGTATTGCATAGAGGCATGATCAGTATTGTTCGCGTCGTACGCCATCAAATTTAAAAAGTCGATATCTTGGAATACAGATTCCAACACGCCACCACCGGTATAGCCAAGCGCCACCACAGCTGCCGTCAAGAATTTACCTCTGGCGCGTAACTCAACGCTCAGTTCCTTCATCAGTAATGCATAGTTATTTGCCGAAGCTCCGGGATCTGGGTATTCCCAATCCATATCAACGCCATCTAGATTATGCTGCTCTACAAACGCAATGACCTCTTGCACGAAACGGGCTCTGCCTTGCTGTGAACTGGCGAATGTCTCAAATGCACTATCGTCGCCTCCGTTCCAGCCGCCAATGGCAATCCCCACTTTTACATTGTTGGCATGCGCCGAATTTACTAGCGCTGTCATTTTGCTTAAATTTTCAAGCGGTCTCAGTGTGCCATCTGCATTGGGTAGTAAAAATGAGTAATTGATATGGGTGAGTTTATCAAACTGAATATCACTCACGGCTCCCTGCCAACTTGGGAAATAGCCGACAATTTTAAAATTAGGATCGCCAGGAGGAACCTCGTCAGACACGACACTGAAGTTCACCGCACTCGATTCACCTCGTGCCCCAGACACATCAGTTGCATAAACAGTTAATGCGCGATTACCTAGTCCCTGCGCTTGCCACATCACCTCATAAGGTGCACTGTTGTCAGAGGCGACAAGCGTGCCATCGAGATAGAATTCAACACTGTCGATTGCGGTGTTTTGCGGATGGCTTACTACCGCCGCTAGGCTAACTGATGAGCCCACTAACACTCGTGCGTTACTACTTGGGGAAGTGACCGAAACTTGAGGCAATGGCGTTACAGGATCACAACTGCCATTGGCTTGCCAGACATCATAAGTATTGGAATTTTGCGCTGGGTTTTGGTTTTGTGTCCACCATTTCGCGGTGTATTTAGCTGACTGATAAGTGACTGCGTCGCCACCTGTATATACCTGCTGTGATTGCCATTGCGTTAAGTTGCTACAGTCTACCGCCAGTGCAACTTCCATCGCGCCCAAGAGCGGAAGTGCAATTAATAAATTTGTATATTTCATTACCTTTTTCCATGTTGTATATCGGCTAAAGCAAGTCGTGCCGAGTTTAAATAAATGTTAACTTGCAACTCTAGCCTACCAGCATGAACAAATTTCGTACAACGCAACTCACTACGACCTTAGTCTAATGAAAATAGAAAATACTTCTTCTCCTTACGCCATTTATCCATCGGTGATAATGCTCGTTTATAAAATGTCCAACTAGTGCAGCGAGACTGTACAGATAAGGCTTAGCTCAGTATGCTTGCGGGTTTAGGCGCTATAAAGAGAATAATTAAGAGATGAGTACGGCATTTTCAAGACGATTTGTAACCTTAGTCGAGCAATTTGCAGGCGGAAATAAGCGCCAATTTGCCCAGCTAACAGGTAAATCCCCTTCCCATATTTACCGTATTTGTCGCGGCTTAAGTCGCCCTTCAATGATATATATTGAGCACCTTTATAGCCTATTTGCCGTTGATCTGAACTGGTTACTTACCGGTGAACAACCCTTAGATAAACCACAAGGTCAGTTTAAAGATGAACTTACCCTCATACCTAAACTTGATATTGAGGCCAGTGCAGGTATGGGTAGTGTAATTGGTCATGAAGAAGTCACCGAGCAGTTTGCACTCAACCGTCGTTGGCTAAACTCCCATCTTGGCGTGTATTCTGAGAAGCTCGCCTTTGTCTCTATCCGTGGTGATAGTATGCAGCCCACCTTGCTAGACGGCGATATGGTACTCGTTGACCTTTCACAGAATCAACCCAGTAAAGATGCGGTTTATATCATTCAAACGGATGAGGGTTTAATGGCTAAGCGAGTGCAACAAAAGCACTCTCAGCTCAAAGTGATCAGTGATAACCCTGATTACCCGAGCTGGGAGATCACTGCTGATAATGCCGACAGTCACGGCATTGCAGGGCGTGTTGTTTGGTGTGGTCGCAGTATCTAAACTGCAATGTCACTATTCGTGTGATGCTGGAGCATCACACGGGTTTAGCCAGCTTGTCCTGCACATTTGCTGTATTCACAAACTGGCTCAACACCAATGAGCACACCGCAAGTGCAGCACCAAAGTAAAATACTAAGGATTGATCGTATAACCATACTAAGCCAAAGCTTGCAGGGATCACTACTGCTGCAATATGGTTAATGGTAAAGCTAACCCCAGCTGTTGCTGCGATATCTTCTGGCCTAGCAATTTTTTGAAAATAGGTTTTAAGTGCAATGGCCATCGCAAAAAACAGATGGTCGATGACATAAAGCGCTGCTGCAAAGCTTGCTGACTCTACCAATGCATAACCAATAAATACAAAAATGAGTCCCACATATTCGATTGTCAGTGTTTTACGCTCACCAATATGCCCAATCATTTGACCAATCTTGGGGGCGATAAAGATATTTATCAAATGATTCAACATATAAAGCGCGGTGATCTGTGCAACATCAAAACCAAACTTTTCCACCATTAAGAAACCCGCAAACACCATAAATATTTGTCGTCTCGCACCCGAGAAGAAAATTAAGGCGTAATATAGGCCGTACTCTTTTCTCAAAATGAGCTTTTTATGCTGCGTAGTATGCATTTCAAAGGTTGGAAAGCCGATAAACATAAAGAGCGCAATGATAAAGCCAACCCCTCCAATGAGCAGATACATCCACTGATAGTCCGCAGAAAAGTAGCTAAAACCTAGCCATATTACCGCATAGGTGATCAGAGAAGCGATGGATTTAATAGAGAGCAAGATACCTAGTTTGGCCGGTGCCTCATCTTTATTGAACCATTGTAAACTGAGAGATTGATTCAGCGTCTCGAAATAGTGAAAACCTATCGACATTAACACTGTAGTTACATACAAACCATAAATAGTAGGCAACAAGCCCGTAATGGCGACGCCAAGCGATAACAAACATAAACTGATCAGTGCGAAGGTCTGCTCCTTTAACACCAATAAAACAAATACCGCTGTAAACGCTAAAAACCCGGGGATCTCACGCAGGGATTGCAACATTCCCATATTAGCGCCATTGAAGTTTGCGGCTTCAATCGCAAAGTTATTGAGCATGGCCATCCAACCTGCGAACGTAACGGCCATAACTACGGTAGCGAGCACTAAGAAATTAAAAGGACTTTGCCATCCTTGAGAGGCATTCTTCATGATTATCTCCACATAAAGCACAACTATTAAAAAGTTATGGCTATAATATGGCCACACGTTAATTTCTGATATACATAATTATGCCAAGTTCTTTATCAAAACAGACAACTTCTCCTTGGCGTATTCAGCCCAAATATAAGCGTTTCTTAAAGCCAAACCTTGGCCGACCAATTCTGCCAAGAGCGGTAAAAAAAGCAGAGTGGGAGCATGTTCAAAGACACCAACATGAGTGGGGGCAGCTTGCATATACAAGCAATGGAGTCATCACAATTGTGACTCCTGAAGGCACTTTCGTGATCCCGCCAGACCAAGCTTTGTGGCTACCTCCGGGCCTTCCGCATGAGACGTATTGCCGCTACGGTGGGGATTTTCGTAGTGTCTATATCGACAATAAATACACCGAGTTACTAGGGAATAAAGCGAAGCTAATTGCGGTAGATGAACTACTGAAGCAATTTATACTGGAGATCTGTACTTGGCAGGAAGATTATCACCTAGATGAAAAAACAGAGCGATTTATTACGGTCTTTATTGATAGGCTAACGTCGGCTACAAGTTGCCATTTTTTTATTCCAAGTGCCCAAGACGCGAGAATTTTGCCCATTGTGACAGAATTGCACAATAACCCAGGATGCAAAATAAGCTTGGAGGCCTGGAGTGAACAGGTTGGCGCATCAACCCGTACACTCAACCGTCTATTTCATAAATGCTTTATGATGGGGTTCAGTGATTGGCGCCAAAAACTAAGAGCTATCAAAGCGATTGAGCTTTTGAAAGATGGATATTCTCAGCAACAAGCAGCTGAATATTTGGGTTTTGAATCTACCGCTGCATTTAGCAATGCGTTTAAAAAAGTCTTTGGCAAACCGCCGGGACAGTACATTAAAAAGTAATGGTAATTTGGGATCAATAAATGCTTTCCCACTAAATATTATGAATGCATAAACCGGTGGGTAAAGCACCCCCTACGATGCAGTGTATATGGTAGTAGGAGCGAGTTTACCTCGCGATGTGTTGATTGGCTTGCGAGGTTTTCTATACCCCAAACAGCAAAAAACCCGTCGCATTACTGCAACGGGTTTCTCTTATTTGGCCCTGGCGATGTTCTACTTTCACATGGGTAATCCACACTATCATCGACGCTGTTTTGTTTCACTTCTGAGTTCGGCATGGGGTCAGGTGGGTCCAAAACGCTA
>NZ_JAMXSE010000012.1:0-141978 GCF_024124685.1 Pseudoalteromonas sp. OANN1 | reverse complement strand
CAAGAGTTTTATCAAGTGACATTTCGCAAAAAGTTATACAGCTCTCTGGAAGAGCTCCAAAAGGATCTGGACGAGTGGATAAATTACTACAATAATGACCGAACTCATCAAGGAAAAAAATGCTGTGCTAGAACGCCATTTGAAACATTATTAGATGGGAAATCGATCTGGGTTGAAAAGAATTTAACCCAAATCTAGGCTGACAGTCACCGATTGAAAAACGGGTAACTGTCAGGTCAAGTCTGAGCTAGTACAATTTATATTACGCAGGCTAATTAAGCCTGCGTATCAACAAGTTTAGTTTCTTGGCTTTTTAGGAAATTGATCACCTTCTCTTGATACTCTTGGAGAAAAGATTCTGAAGTGATTTTAGCAACTGTTTGCTGTTTCTTTTGAGCATTACCCAACACACCATGAAATGAGCGGTAGTTCTCTTTTTCCATTTGCGCCGCGCCTTCTACATGATCTACAAAGAAGTCGATAATATTTATTTTTTCGTCAGGCTTGAAACCTTTTTCCTCAAAATTGACACCATCTAAAGAACCTTTCACCCCCATTACATCATCCCAAAATGTGTCACGTAAGCTCCCTGTATACCCACTCGAGCGTGCCATATCAGACTCCAACGTTCGAATTGCGTCAACAATACCTTTAAATTCATTGATAGACATATTCTCAAAATCAAAGCCCTCAGGATTAAGTAGAGCGCTGTATGGTGAACTGCTCGGTGCATCACCTGTAAATGCAGCAATAGACACAGACTCGTCAGATACTTGTTTCTCTTTGGTATCTTTAATCTGATTTGGTTCTGGTTCCTTTTTTACGGGCGCAGCAAACGGTTGTGTAGGTGTTGATGTTGGCGCATTCGTTGTTGACGCCGAATGGATATTAAAATGAATAGTCATAAAAGCTCCTTTTCGTATTGCCTTAGTATCGGCAGTATTCCTATTTTACTTTAGCATATTGTGTTGGATTTTATGGTTGTTATACATCGGTTTATTAGCCCACCTAAGCATGTTCCTGCTACTAGTCCATTTGTGTGAAACAGCACAAAGCACATTTTTTTACAACACATGGGACTTAAATCGATACCCCACTTTATATCCCTAAAATAATGACGCTTTAGCAAATTTCAGGCATAAAAAAACCCTAACATCAAACTGTTAGGGTTTTTCTAAAGCGTGTAGTGCTTAGGAGATGATGTTTACATCATGCCGCCCATGCCACCCATTCCGCCCATGCCGCCCATATCTGGACCAGCAGTTTCTTCTTTCGGAATTTCAGCAACCATCGCTTCAGTGGTGATCATTAGACCAGCAACTGATGCTGCGAACTGAAGTGCAGAACGCGTTACTTTAGTTGGGTCTAGGATACCCATTTCGATCATGTCGCTGTATTCGCCAGTTGCAGCGTTGTAACCGTAGTTACCTTCGCCAGCTTTAACTGCGTTAACCACAACTGATGCTTCGTCACCTGCGTTTGAAACGATTTGACGAAGTGGTGCTTCCATCGCACGAAGTGCCACTTTAATACCGTGGTTTTGGTCTTCGTTGTCACCAGTTAGCGATTCAAGCTTGCTCGCTACGCGAACTAGCGCAACACCACCACCAGGTACTACACCTTCTTCAACCGCTGCGCGAGTTGCGTGTAGTGCATCTTCTACGCGGTCTTTTTTCTCTTTCATTTCAACTTCAGTTGCTGCGCCAACTTTGATTACTGCAACACCGCCTGCAAGTTTTGCCATGCGCTCTTGTAGTTTCTCTTTGTCGTAGTCAGAAGTTGCTTCTTCGATTTGTGCTTTGATCTGAGATACGCGACCATCGATTGCTTCTTGCTCGCCAGCACCGTCGATGATAGTTGTATCATCTTTAGTGATAACCACGCGCTTAGCTGTACCTAAGTCCTCAACCGTAGCTTTCTCAAGCTCAAGGCCAATTTCTTCAGAGATAACCGTACCACCAGTTAGTGTCGCGATATCTTGTAGCATCGCTTTACGACGGTCGCCAAAGCCAGGCGCTTTAACCGCAGCAACTTTCACGATACCACGCATGTTGTTTACAACCAGAGTTGCCAGCGCTTCACCTTCAAGGTCTTCAGCAATGATTAGTAGCGGCTTGCTTGTTTTAGCAACAGCTTCTAGTGTAGGTAGAAGTTCACGAATGTTAGAGATCTTCTTGTCTACTAGAAGGATATGTGGGTTATCTAGTTCAACTTGGCCTTTTTCAGCGTTGTTGATGAAGTACGGAGAAAGGTAACCACGGTCAAACTGCATACCTTCAACTACATCTAGTTCGTTCTGTAGTGATTGGCCTTCTTCTACAGTGATAACACCAGACTCGCGACCTACTTTTTCCATTGCTTCTGCAATGATGTCACCAATCTCTTTGTCAGAGTTAGCTGAAATCGTACCAACTTGTGCAATCGCTTTTGCGTCTGAACAAGGCACTGAAAGCGTTTTTAACTCTTCAACAGCAGCGATAACTGCTTTGTCGATACCACGCTTAAGGTCCATTGGGTTCATACCCGCAGCAACTGACTTAAGACCTTCGTTCACGATAGCTTGCGCAAGAACCGTTGCAGTTGTAGTACCGTCACCCGCTGCGTCATTAGCTTTAGACGCAACTTCTTTAACCATTTGTGCGCCCATGTTCTCGAACTTATCTTCAAGCTCGATCTCTTTCGCAACAGATACACCGTCTTTAGTGATAGTGGGTGCACCGAATGACTTTTCTAAAACAACGTTACGGCCTTTAGGACCTAGTGTTACTTTTACTGCGTCTGCTAGTACGTTTACGCCTTTTAGCATTTTTGTACGAGCGTCACCTGCAAAACGAACTTCTTTAGCTGCCATGTTATAAATTCCTCTTAAATTCTGTTGTCGATTAAACTAAAAAGTATTAATTATTCTACGATGCCTAAGATGTTATCTTCGCGCATGATCAGGTACTCTTGACCTTCGATCTTTTCAGTTTTTTCGATGTAAGAGCCGAACAACACCGTGTCGCCAGCTTTTACTTGTAGTGCTTTAGTTTCACCATTGTCCAACACGCGGCCGTTGCCTACTGCAACTACTTCACCACGTGAAGACTTTTCAGCTGCAGAACCAGTTAACACAATGCCGCCAGCTGACTTTGTTTCTTCTTCAAGACGCTTAACAATGACGCGATCATGTAAAGGACGAATGTTCATTTATATAGTTCTCCTAACAGTTTCTGAACAATGACAGAAATAATGCTTTTTTAAGGCGGTGTTACATCCACAGGTTGTGGTTAACACACGCAATTTTAATTGCTTTCATTTATGGGGATGGGCAAATTAAAACCCAAGAGAAAAAACCAAAAAAATTTAGTCTTTTCTTTCGTATTCACCTTCAATCGTTGTTGAAGAATTTCTACCCGATTGATTTTTATATGGATCTCTAATTTCTTCTTGCTGCTCCGGACGCTCATCGCGTGATTGACTAGCAAACGGTGACTGGCCTGAATGCATGTCTGTTTGCACTCTTACGGTGGCATGAGCTAAAAGCGACTGCGCCAGCTTTTTTCTAACGGCTGGAGTTAACAGTAAAAAACCTAATACATCGGTCATGATCCCAGGCGTCATCAATAGCACGCCGGCAATAATCACACACAAACCGGTAAATAAATCTTGTGCAGGCAATTGCCCACGAGACATCTGTCGCTGTACGTTGACATAAGCGCCAAGACCCTGCTGTTTCACAAGTCTTGCCCCTAAAATAGCGGTACCAATTACAAGCGCAATGGTAGCAAAACCGCCTATCACCTCGCTGACTTGGATCAGCAAAGCAATTTCAATAATCGGAATAGCGATAAATAAAATAAATAAGAATCTAAACATACTTTCTCCAAATCTACGAAAGATAAATATGGGTGCTAAGGTCTTAATTCAAGCGATACAAGTAAGACGCTTTAGAAAAGAGGCGCTATCCGCTAAGATGCCATTACTAACCCTAAAATGGAAATGGCAATGGGCGTAAGATATAAACTCGTCTTATCTACATGCGATTCAGTTACTGAAGCGCGTAAGATTGCAACGCAACTTGTAGAGCAAAAACTTGCAGCTTGTGTGAACCTAATCCCAGCAGTGGAATCTATTTATGTTTGGGAAGGTCAGGTTGAACATGCACAAGAAACCAAGCTGTTAATCAAGACAAAATCCGAAAAACTAGAGCAAGTGATGGCCGCGATTCGTGAACTACACAGTTATGATGTTCCAGAAATTCAAGTCGTGGACGTAACCAGCGGCAACTTAGCTTATTTCAAATGGATGGACGAGGTATTATTGTAATGCGACTCTTAGTAGTTCTTTTCTCATTGCTGATGTGGTTTCCCGCGCAAGCAAACAATGCAGTGCTAGACAGCTTACTGGCTCCTAAACAACAGACTTTTTTACCAGTAAAAGAAGCATTCAAGTTCGATTTTGACCAACAAGGCAACACCTTGTTTGTAGGTTGGGACATCGCCGACGGCTATTACTTATATAAGAAGAATCTTCAAATTATCGCCAAACAAGCCGACATCCAAGTGCCGGAGCTTGAGCAAGGAAAGATGATTGAAGATGAGTTTTTTGGTCGCACTGAAGTCTACTTTAATAACTTATCCGTTATCTCTAAGCTCAGTAATATCGAGCAAGGTGCAATCGTAAAAATACGCTATCAAGGCTGCGCCGAAGCGGGGCTTTGCTATCCGCCAGAAATTGTTGAAGTGCCGCTAAGCACGATTGCCGGAGAAAAGCCAAAGACCACCTCAACCAAAGCTCCTGAAACGAAAGCACCTGAGAAAAAAGCAGAAGTTCAAAGCGAAAGCGCGCCTGTGGATAACGATAATTTATCTTTCACTGAGCAGTTAATGCAGCGCAGCTTACTTGCGAATATTTTGACGTTCTTTGGCCTTGGTATTGGCCTTGCGTTTACCCCTTGTGTATTCCCGATGTTCCCTATTTTGTCGAGCCTCATCGCCGGTCAACAAGGTCTTTCGACTAAAAAAGCCTTCAGTTTGTCTTTTATTTATGTGCAAGGTATGGCGGTCACTTACGCTGCGCTTGGGTTAGTCGTTGCGTATTTCGGTGGCCAAATTCAAGGCTACTTGCAGCATCCAGCGGTACTTATCAGCTTTAGTATATTGTTCGTCGCACTTGCGCTATCTATGTTTGGGGTTTACGAAATTCGTTTGCCTAGCGGCATGATGGATAAACTCACTCAGCTCAGTAACAAGCAAAAAGGCGGCAATTACTGGGGCGTATTCATTATGGGTGTGCTTTCTGGACTTATTGCATCGCCTTGCACCACGGCTCCACTTTCTGGCGCGCTATTATTTGTCGCGCAAAGTGGTGATTATGTGGTGGGCGCGGTAACGCTATATGCCCTTAGCTTGGGCATGGGCCTACCGCTATTACTGCTAGGTACCTCAGGTGGAAAATTACTACCAAAAGCAGGTGGCTGGATGGATCAGGTCAAAACGCTATTTGGTTTTGTGATGCTCTTCGTACCGCTTATCCTTTTAGAGCGCATACTCGATGCGACAGTGATTATCTCACTTGCCGGTGGCCTCGCCGTAGCGACAGCACTCTACTTGCATTATTGGCAAAGCCAATTACAGGCAGGCAAAGGTAAAACCACATTATGGGGCTTCGCGATCACCCTGTTTATTGTTGGTTTATATGCATTAAAAACAAGCCTGTTTCCAGCACCTGCAGCTGTTGTAAGTACTGCATCGACTCAAACCGAGACCGTTACCGGAGAGCAGAAGTTTAAGCTACTACCTGACTTAGCCGCGCTTAAAGTCGCCGTTGCTGAGGCCAATGCAAAAGGCAAAGTGCCTATCGTTGATTTATACGCAGAGTGGTGTGTCGCGTGTAAAGAGTTTGAGAAATACACTTTCCCGAAACCTGAAGTACAAGCACAGTTCAAAGATTATGAGCTATTAAAGCTCGACTTGACCAAAGCCAATGACAACACCCAAGAGATCATGGAAGCATTTACTGTGTTTGGTTTACCGACTATTTTAATCTTTGATAGCCAAGGTAATGAGATGCCAGCACACCGCATCACAGGCTTTTTAGACGCAAAAGACTTTGCTGCCCACCTAGAAAAGGCCAAGCAGGACGCAAAGTAACCATTTTAGGGGGCAAGCTTGTTTGCCCCTCCTCCCTTCTGATTAGACCAGTATTTTGCTGCTATTTACCTCGAACTCTCTATAATACTCCACGAAATGGAGAAATATTTGCTATTTGCTGGAATTCGGCTTAAGTTAACAAGCCATACAGTCTAAATTTTTGGCTAATGCTTTAGTTAAAGGAAGTTCGCGTAATATGTCTGCAAAATTAAAGATTTTATTAGTAAACGGCCCTAATTTAAATATGCTAGGTCGCCGTGAGCCGCACAAGTACGGCACGCAGACTCTCAACGAAATTGTTGACGCATTAACTGAATATGCAGAAGCACAGCAAGTCAGCTTGTCACACATTCAAAGTAATAGTGAAGCGCAGCTAATCGAGGCTATTCACGCTCAATATGAACAATGCGATGCGATTATCATTAATCCCGCCGCATTTACCCATACGAGCATTGCCCTTCGAGACGCTTTACTCAGTGTGGACATCCCTTTTTATGAAGTACACATCACCAATGTGTACGCCAGAGAGCCATTTCGCCACAAGTCTTATTTTTCTGATGTGGCGGAAGGCGTGATATGTGGATTAGGCGCGTTGGGCTATCGTGCTGCACTTGATGCAGCGTTAGCGCAATTGCGAAAACAAAATAACTCAAATTAACTAACAGGCGGGTCATTGTATGGATATTCGCAAGATCAAAAAACTTATCGAGCTAGTAGAAGAATCAGGTATTGCAGAGCTAGAAATCACTGAAGGTGAAGAGTCAGTACGTATCAATCGCCACAGCAGTGCACCAGTTTATGCGCAACCTCAACAATACATGGCAGCTCCAGCGGCACCTGCACCAGCAGCACCAGCGGCGGCTCCTGCAGTAGAAGCAGCACCAGCAGAAAGCAGCGCACCTGCAGGTCACCAAGTTAAGTCTCCTATGGTTGGTACTTTCTACACAGCTTCTTCTCCAACAGCAGCGGCATACGTTGAAGTAGGTTCAAAAGTAAATGTTGGCGACACACTTTGTATCGTTGAAGCCATGAAGATGATGAACCAGATCGAATCAGACAAAGCTGGTGTAGTGAAAGCAATCCTAGTTGAAAACGGTGAGCCAGTAGAATTCGACCAACCGCTATTCATCATCGAATAATTACGCAGAAGGTCAACGTTATGTTAGATAAAGTAGTCATTGCAAACCGAGGTGAAATTGCACTTCGCGTATTGCGTGCCTGCAAGGAGCTAGGTATTAAGACGGTTGCTGTGCACTCAACAGCTGACCGCGACCTAAAACACGTTCTTCTTGCGGATGAAACCATTTGTATCGGTAAACCTGCGGCAAGCGAAAGCTACCTTGATATTCCTCGTATTATCGCGGCAGCCGAAGTCACAGACGCGGTTGCTATTCACCCAGGTTACGGTTTCCTTTCTGAAAATGCCGACTTTGCAGACCAAGTTGAGCAAAGTGGCTTTATCTTTATCGGTCCAAAGGGCGACACTATTCGTCTAATGGGTGATAAAGTATCAGCAATTGAAGCGATGAGAAAAGCAGGCGTACCTTGCGTGCCAGGTTCTGATGGTCCATTGACCGATGACAACGACCGCAATACGCAGATCGCTAAGCGTATCGGCTACCCAGTTATCATCAAAGCGGCTGGCGGCGGCGGTGGTCGTGGTATGCGTGTCGTTCGCAACGAGAAAGAACTCGCAAACTCTATCGCCTTAACACAACAAGAAGCGAAGCAGTTCTTCGGTAACGGCATGGTTTACATGGAAAAATTTCTAGAAAACCCACGCCATATCGAAGTACAAGTACTCGCTGACGGTCAAGGCAATGCAATCCACCTAGGTGAGCGCGACTGTTCAATGCAGCGTCGTCACCAAAAAGTAGTGGAAGAAGCACCTGCACCAGGGATCACAGCTGAAATGCGTAAGTACATTGGTGATCGCTGTACTCGTGCGTGTATCGAGATTGGTTATCGCGGTGCAGGTACGTTTGAATTCTTATACGAAAACGGCGAGTTCTACTTCATTGAAATGAACACCCGTATTCAGGTTGAGCACCCAGTAACTGAAATGGTCACTGGCGTAGACTTAATCAAAGAGCAACTTAAGATTGCTGCTGGTCAACCGCTTTCTATCACACAAGAAGACGTGGTGATCCGTGGTCACGCAATCGAGTGCCGTATTAACGCAGAAGATCCAGAAAACTTTATCCCTTCACCGGGTAAAATTACACGCTTCCACCCAGCAGGTGGCCTTGGGATCCGTTGGGACAGCCATATTTACGCTGATTACACAGTACCGCCACATTACGACTCAATGATCGGTAAGTTAATCACTTATGGTGAAAACCGTGATGTTGCAATTGCTCGCGCTAAAAATGCACTGAATGAGCTAGTGATTGACGGGATTAAAACCAATACCCCGCTTCACAAGAAGATCTTGTCTGACGAGAACTTCCAAAACGGTGGCACGAATATCCACTACCTAGAGAAAAAACTAGGCATGCACCAATAACCTAATTCGTTCTCCTAAAAGAGGCCGGCCAATTGCCGGCTTCTTTTATCTCTGCCCTACTTCCAACGAACGTTACTGCTTGCTCATCTTGTGTTTACAGCAAAAATCCAACCCGAATTCTAAGAGACTCTATTTTTTTCACTGCAAAACCAGACCAGTACTTACCTCACCATTTTACTGATCCGCACAGCTCAACACCCTAACCGCTACAACATTGGCTTATTATTGAGCGATCAATCCATTCGCCCCGACTTTTTCACGTTTTAATAGTGACAAGCCTGTTAAAAATTTTTATACTGCCTGCGCTTTCAGTGATTTACCTTTAAATTACTATAGCAAATGGCCCTATAGCTCAGTTGGTTAGAGCGCACGACTCATAATCGTTAGGTCCCTGGTTCGAGTCCAGGTGGGGCCACCATTTTCTTACCTTACGTCTTTTGCACTCTTTTTTAACGTACTGCTTAAATCAATATTCAAAAGCCTATTTGATTGCAAACTATAAAAATATTTGCCCCATAACTCCTTAGCCATAAACTTTAAAGTTTCACGGCTTCAATCCAAAAAAGTACAGACACAACTATCAATCCACATAATAAAATACTGAAACCTAGTAACTAGAGCGTCAGATGACTCGAACCTCTACCCACTTGAACTCCATTCATCTAGTGCTGGCAAAACTCTAAGTATTTATATCCACATCACGTACCACTCCAGATAGCGGTTGCAGTAATTAGATAGTTGCCAAAACCAGAAAAATCAAAAAGTTGCATGAAGTTACAGTTACCTTATATTGAGACTGAATAAAAAACAAACACAACTGTAAAGGAAAGACTATGGTTACATTCAACACTCGACTACTTGCTATGGCATTGGCTTGTAGTTCCACTTCTGTTTTGGCTACTCAGGTATTTTATGATCAGGATGGTGCGGGAGATCATTCGCAGTATCAGGGCGCACCTGTTGATTTTATCTCAGCTCGTGCAGGCACAACTGAGTACTTTAATGCGCTCACAGGCGGCTTAGCGGCGGATGAGTGCCATCAATTTGAAGTGGTTAATACACAAACCGGCGATTTGATTGCTCCTCTCACATTCAACGCGCCCTTTATTTCTGGCCCACTACCTGCGGAGCATAAGCTGACAGAAAAGTCGGTTAAACTCAGCTGCACCTTGCCCTCAGGTGAAGAGGCGATTGTATATCACAAGATACCCAAGGCTCCCGCCATTGTATGGCACAGTGAAATCACAGTGGCTGATTGGCAAACGCCGAGCAATGGCCCAGGGTATTTTGCGGATGTTCAATATACCGGCTTGATTAATATTAATAACAACTCGCACCAAGGCCAGTGCCGCAAAGCCAATTATGTCAGTGGTAACCCAGAATTTTTCAATGAAAGACATCATGGTGGATTTTATAGTGATGTCTTGAATGTTGTCGGTGAGGCTAAATACAGTGGTTTTTATAAAGTGCTGGTGACAGAATTAATTTGTAAAAACTCGGGTGGTACAACTCGCCTTGTCGAAACTTGGCATATAAATCAAAACTCGCAATCCCGTGAGCTTTCTTCCGAGCTATTTTAAACACAAAAATAGTGCAGCCTAGCTGCACTTACTTTACTGAAGCTTAGCTCACACAAATTCCGTATTTGGGCAAAATATCATCAATGACACAGAGGCGATGCTTTTTGGCTGCATCGTGAAAATACTTCCAGTTAGAAGTTAAGAATTCACTGCGAAATGAATAGCTATCGTCGTCACCTTTAGCACGGGTTGTACCTAGCGCTTGGTGTTTCCAAGACCCCTCACCTTTTGCAATGTAAGTTAGGGTATAACTTCCAAGTCCAAACCGGTTAGCTTCAATGGCGTCAAGCCACAGTTGATGACGTTCTTCACCATCATCCATATCAAATTCAGCAAAGCACTGCGCTATTTCTTGCTTTAATGACTCACTCAAGCCCCTTGTAGCCTCGCCTCGATAGTCTTGATAGACTTTACAGAGCTCATCGGCTGCGACCAGAAAATCGCTTGGATTATCTCGCACCACTTTCTCGCCCAATCCGTTGATGTAACTCCACTGCTGATGAGGCTGATCAGGGTGGGAAAGCGCCTGCCCATGTCCTAAACTTGGAATATCATCTTGAAAAACATCAGAAAAGTATTCGCTTATTCGCTCGCGCCAAGTCTCTTCTGGTTCACCATTCAAGTCCGTTATTTCAGTCACTTCATTAACTTTATGCTGTATTCCAGCAAATCCCTGATGCCCCCAAGTATCAATAAAGACATGAGAGGTAATACCAAGACGGTGCAGTCCATAAGGCCTATGCTTATCTGCAATACACTCAGCGACCATATCTTTTGCTACATGGGAATGTGGCTTACACACTAGCTTTTGAATAAAGGTGCCTGACGGATTTTGCCCAGCAGGTAAACCGCCATTACCCGGTAGGAAATGAAAAGGTACCCACACTTTCATGTTCTTTAAGCTGTCTAGGTTTTTATAATCGAGCATCTTATGGGCAGTTGCGATGCGCTCGTAAGCAGCACCGTTATCAAACTTGATGTGACCATAGTTTGTTGCATCATCAACGTATTGTGCCGCGTGAGCAATAATTTCAGCCTCTTGGTCAGTGAATCCCGCCGCGCGTGCGACCACCCATGTCATGCCATGATGTAAATCAATTTGCATTTTTCGTTGTCCTTCTCTTTTCCTTTATCGCCACAGTGTAGTCCGTGACACTGAAAATGTAACTATTCCTTACTTTGATTTAGTCGCATTAGGCGTTTGTGGCTCTTGGCTTTGTGGATCCGTAGCATTTGGGTTAACCGAGGCAGGCAAAGCGGATGTGCTGCCCTCCGTATTTAAGATCAATGGTAGGCCATCTTTACCACTGCCTATTACCACCACTTTTGCGTTATTAGATTTCGCCAATTCTATGGTTGCTTCTATGCCACGCCACCTTAGGTATGTTTCAGATATCCCGCCACTCACTGTTTCTTGGAAGTCGGCTATCCCCTGAGCCTCCACTTTCTTTCGCTCAGCCTCTTTTTCAGCAACATCTAAACGCATTTTATATTCTTGGTATAAGTGCATTTGATTTACCTTCGCAACAATCGCACTATGCACGCCTTCAGGAATATCAACCTGACGAATAAGCATATCGTCTAGATTCACCAAATTGTGCCCTTGCATTTCGCTTTTTTCTTGTTTGAGTATCGACTTTTCTTGTAGCTGAACTTCTCTCAACACAGTGCTTAACAGTTGATCTTGGATCTTTAATCGCTGATTAGCATAGACCTCTTCAGCGGTATAATCAGAAACAATCATGCGAACCGCTGATGCAACTTCAGGGATCACAATTTCATCTAAATAATCCTCTCCAACTAATTTATGTAGGTAGGGAATATGTTCCACAACAGGACGGTACCGCACTGTTATTTCCATTTTGATCCTGAGACCCTCAGAAGTGATGGCATGGATCTCTGTGGTCGCGGTTTGGAATCGACTCGAATAAATCGTCAATGTATCCCAAGGATAAACTAGCACCGTGCCCTCATAAAATGGATGTTCTACGAACGTACCGCCGCCAAGGCGCTTCCACAGCACTCCAACTTGACCTGAGTCGACCTTGATAAAAATGATCTTGACCAATGCAACGGCAATAAACAGTAGAATAAGTAACGTCACACCAGCGCGAAAACGCCAAGACAAAATACGCTTATGCCACTTGGGCTTGTAACGCTTTAACACCCGCATGAGCAAATTAGATAGGATCAGTGCCAGTATTAAGCCGCCAGCGACGAGTAAGGCAAAATCCCCTGAAATATTAATGTTCATGATGGTACTCCATTACTTTCACTGTCGTGGTGTGCTAACAACTGACCTTCCTCCATTTTTAAGTGCACATCGGCCAAATGGAAGTAGGCGTCGTCATGGGTGATGGCAATAATGGTGTTACCACGCGCTTTTAAACGAGGTAACACTTGTTCGTAGAATTTTCGTCTAAAGATAGGATCTTGATCTGCCGCCCACTCATCAAAGATGTAAATGGGACGATTTTCTAAAATGGTACTCAAAAGCGCTAAACGCTTGCGCTGGCCTGATGATAAATCTATGGTGCTAAACGCCCCATTTTGAATACCCACTTTGGCACGCATCTCTAAAAAGTCCAACCATTCGTCGATTTCTTCAGTACTCAAATCACGAATACCATAGAGCTGCTGGAACAAATGAAAATCCGCAAAAACGGCTGTGAATAGGCTTCGATAAGCAAGGCGATTATCTTCCGTAACCGCTTTGCCATTCAAAAGGATTTGTCCGCTCTGTAATTCATAAAGGCCAGTCAACATCCGTATAAACGTTGTTTTACCGCTACCATTACCACCGGTAATAAAAGTGGTTTTCCCTTGCTCAAAGGTGATATCCACTGGCCCCACAGCAAACGGACGATCGCTCGATTTTTTCTGATGTTGATAAAACGCTCCCGCTAAGGTGATGGCATTAAATGAGGTTAGGCTTTCACTCGGTTCAGGTCGTTTAATCTCTTGCTCATCTTGGACATTTTTTAAATCGCGCTCCAATGCTAAGACGTTTTGCGCCGCCTCTGTTGCGGTGGTGAAAACGGGGATCCCACCAACAATACTGGTAATAGGGCCGATTAAAAATAGCGATGCGGTGGTGACTTTAATGACCACATCGGTATATACATCCGAAAGCATAGGGACGATAAACACCATAGCGCCAGTCGCTGCGAAAAAGGTGATTTGCGACAGGATAAAGTCGGTCGCAAACAAGGTTTGGGTTTTGGTTTTTGCACGCCTTGCACGATTCGAATCGCGGCGGTATTCATGTTCTAAATCTTCAGCTCTTGGCTCACTGAGCTTTACTTCTTTAAAGCCATCGAGCAAGTCAGATAAGCGTTGAATAAGCTGATTTTCGCTTTCAAAAGAAATGCGCATGTTGCGCTGGATTTCATTGGCGCGTAAACGGTGAATACTGGCTCCGACCAAAATCAGTGTCGAGATAACCATAAACGCCACAAAAGAGTGCCAAGCAATATAGAGCGATGTGAAAAACACCAAACTAATGGATTGACCAATGATCACAAACAGCTGTGCCGACTGAGATATAGTCTGTAACTCTTTGCTAATGGTATTAAAGATCCGCTCTTTGCCAATTTTCTCTAGTGTTGACAACTCGGTATGACGAATGCTTTCAAACAGATCGACTCTCAATTTGTCTATGGCACGCTCCACCATTTGCGCGGCTTTAGTCATCAATCTTTGCTGAGTGAACCCATATATTGCAATCGTCAGTGTAAATAGCACTAAGTAGTAAAGAATATGATTTTCTTTATTAATATCAGAGATATTGGCAGCTACGTTGTTGATAAGCGCAAGCACCAACGCATTGGCCAAACCAGAAATGCACCCCAGTGCAATAAAGGTCCTTTTCTTTATCTGAATATGTCGGCGAATTAATTCGTACAATACCATTGTTATTATCTTTTATTGTTATTGGGCTACCGCCCGCGCATGCTACTTAGCATAGTCCCTAAAAATCAAAACTGCCTGTTGGATTTAAATAAATATTGCATTAAAACATTAAGTTATATTTATAAATCGCCCAGTTTTACCGGCAATGTAAAATCTCATTCCTCGTCATTCACCTCTGTGGGCTTGCGCTTTTGCCCAACTAGTAAAATGATCAAGCCAACAATAGGCGTAAACATCAGCGAAATTAAAAAGAAGCCCACGGGCCCCGCAAAGGTGTTTCGTCCCCAATAACCAGTTAAAATGCATAACACTAAATATAAAGCGATAAGCATAATTTTCTCCAAGTTGTTGATAAATTCGGTGCGGAGAATAAACCAGCAGTTGCCTGCCGGTTTATGTCAGCCAGTATCGGTTATACTGTGGCTTTATCCGCTGTAGCTGTTGCGTCCGCATTCCCTTTATTTGCACGATACTTAGCTGCGATGTCTGCGATATCCCCTTTCATACTTGCTAGATTCAGGTCTATCAGCGTGCCGCCATTTTCAAAGTGTCGAACAAAAGTTGCGCCTACTGCGTGTGTTGATGCCGCAGACACAACTGGCATAAATGCGATTGCGCTTAACGTGCCAAGGACAGGAACCGCCTTCAAAAAGCTGCTTAGTCCCGCGCCCCCTAAGGTTTGTGGAAAAGAGCCGCCGATCAATGCGCTTACTGTGCCACGCAGCTTGTTGTCACCATATGATTGACCATAGACTTTCGCTACTTCGCCTATCATCTTCATTTGGATCCCTGTCAACGCCACCAAATCAACCGCAGGAACGGGAATAAACCCAGAGCCAAACGACCATTTTGTGTATTTGTCGACAATCAGCTGAGCAACGGCTGCTCTGTCTTCATCAGCAACAAGTTGTGATTCCTGTTGTTCTGGAGCGTCGCTCGCCTTGTCATCCTTCGCTGTTTTTGTCACTGCCATAATTCATCCTCTATGATTTATTTAAACAGTTGTCGAACTCATCAAGCACCATATTGGCACTTGCCCTAGTACCCAAAATCAAACAAGCAGCACTTATTCAACTCTGAGCTTTACCGCCTTCATCCATGATGAAGAAGTAAACCTAAGAACAACCAAGGACTTGCACAGTGTCACAAATACAACTGAGCGAAACGTTGCCACCTACTGCAGGCGTTCTATTAATTTGTTTAACCGAGCACGAAAGCTCGGTATTTTCCCTACCGCGTTATGCCTGATTCAAATCTTGCTGGCATTGCTCGGTACGGTGTTTATCACTATAGAAGATAATGTTGCGGATCTCCTTGGCGATACAATCTGACTCAATCCCCTCTTTCACATAGTTGCTAAACACCATGATGCTTTGATCTCGTTCCAGTAAACGGGTGAAACTGGTCACCCATGAATAGGGGTAACTACCAGAGTACTGTAAAAATTTTTCATACATTCTGAGATTTGCATCGGCTGGGTTTTCGGGGCAATTTGCCACTTTGCCGTACTGGTTTGGGTCGACATAAGTGACAAACCAGCCATAGCCATAGTATTCACACTCGTCGCTGCTACCAGTGTTAGAGTAGGGAGCAAAGGCCGCTAGTTTCTGGGTATCATTTAAGATTTGAGTGCCATACAAACCTTGATCCCATTTATGCATGTCTTCCACTGTGGAATACAAATCTCCAGCGGAATACAGCACCAAAGGGTTGCTATATGGATTCACTAAAATGTCTTCGTAAGGTGCGGGGCCTCCAGTGGCTGGCGGACGGCCATTAGCAAGCGATAAGTATTGGTTTTGATTATAGATATAACCTGTTGTCATATTTGCATAGACACCAATCGCACTGTAAGAGCCGCTGTCAGTCATGTTAAGCGGGTTTAGAATTTGCTCTTGAACAATATTGGCAAACCAATACTCACGACCGATATTGCCTTGTTTACCAGCCGCTAACTGCTCGATGATATTACCGATAAGATAGTAGTTACAGTTGCTGTATTCATACTTACTGCCGGGCGTAAATGACGGTGTACCACTTTGCCCCGCTTCGGCACCGCAGGTGCAAAAGCGGTTACTAAAATCTTCCGGTCCGTTAAGATCTAGACTCGCGTTATATAAATAAGGCCGCCAACCGTAGTTATCGTATACGGCTTCGTTATCGCTGTAGTTATTGATCCCAGACGACATAGTAAGCAAATGATGTAACGAAACATCCGCACATTGATTATCTGGGTACCAAGGCAAATGATCGCCAATGGTTTCCTGCCGTAAGTCCTTACCATCTAACATCTTCATTAAAATAGCGGCCGAAAACGCTTTAGTATTGGAGCCAATGCGATACTTAGACTTAACGCTGTTATCAACATCATATTGCATGTTCTGTGGTCCGCAGTTGGACTGGTACACCACCTTATCAACCGAGGTGATATAAACCGTGCCAAAGAATAGGTTGGCATCGCAATATTCCTTCACCACCGCCTCTATCATTTCTAATTGATTAGGCATAATCGTGTGATTATCTGCGATACTCTTTTTCTGCAAACAAGAAGCCAGTGCTAAGGTGATGCAAAATAGCATCATCATTCTTAGCCGCAGTTGTATTAGCCATTTCATTTTTTCATTCCTTACATTGCCAACCACGTAACCACTAACAAATGTTGTTGCCCGACTTTCATCGGAATGAGTACCAACTAGTTATGCTGACGCGATATTTGCCATGCCAACTAGTACTTTACGAGTGCCTGTGTAGGCCTCTCTACCATGAGTAAACAGCATATTATCCAGCAGCAAAATATCGTTTCTTTGCCATGGGTAAGCAAAACTGAGGTCTTGATAAACCTGATTGATGAGCTTGATGTCTTGGTCACATATTTCGCTACCATCACCAAAAAAGGCGTTACGAGGTAAAAATTCACTGCCGATACTGTCACGCATTTGTGCACTGAGTTGATTATCTAGGCTCGAGCAGTGGAACAAGTGAGCTTGATTAAACCATACCTTTTCACCACTTTTTGGATGGCGCATGACCGCCGGACGCCATTGCTTGGTTTGTAGCCTTTTATCATCAAGCCAAGTAAATTCGATTTCATTTTGTCGGCAATATTGCTCAACCTCGGCTTTACTCTCGGTCTGAAAAACCTCTTGCCAAGGTAGGTCAATATCACCGTAGTTACGCACGTACTGCACACCTAAACGCTCAAACTTGTCTCTTAATTCACTGGGAATACGACGATATACTTCACGGCTGTCGGCAAGTGGAGTGCACCCACCCGTGGTTGCTGGGATCACACAAAAAAAGCCCATTCGCATCGGCCAAACATTGGAGTAAGCATTTTCGTTATGCTGCAGGATCACTTGATCGGCATGATATTCCGTGGTGGTGTAAATATTGTTGTTCAGTGCCGTACGTGGTGAGGAGCGATAAACATACTGGCTTAAACGCTCACCAAACAAGGTCTCAAGTATGGCGCTAAACTGATTCGTGCTCACAATATTTAAGCCACGAAGCAATGCAAAACCATCTCGCTCAACCCAGTTATTCACCTCTTGAACGTGGTTTTTCACCCATGCCATGCCGCTTTGTTTAACCTCAGATAAGTCATGTATCCGAGAGTCTGCTGCAATTGTTGTCGGATCCAATTCCAAAGAAAGTGCGTGATCCATTGTTTTCCCATCCTTAAAAGTAAGTACTTTTGCTAGTGCAACACATAGTTGCGCTCAATTATGTTAACCAACTGCCCCACTTGCTCGGCTTGTAGGCAGGACAAATGATCTCCTTTGACTTCATAACAAGAGAGAGAGTGACTAAATGGTTTCCACCCCATGTCTTTATTCACAGGATGGCCTTCAAATTCTTGCGTTTGCTGCGTTTTTACAACGCAGATTGGGGTGTCGCTAAGCATAGACTGCATCTCAACATTTGCTCGCAGTTGGGCACTAAAAACTTGCTGAAAGTGGCGTAGATGCGCATCACTAAAATTAAATCCAGCTTGGTGTATCCAACGATTGAGATAGGCAATGCGTGCTGTTGCATCACCTTGTTGATAAGCACTGATTTCAGCACCAGAGACACTAAGGCGGAAAAACGCCATCAGATTATCCAGCATCATTTGTGCGATTTGCGTTTCATCCAAACTAAGAGTTGAGTTGCTCGGTACGGGCGTATCAATCACAGTTACCGAGCAACCAATTCGACCTTGTTGCTCAAGTAAAGTGGCAAGTTGATAGGCAATAAAGCTACCAAAAGAATGTCCGACCAAATGCACTTGTTCTCCAAGTTCAGCGTCTGCTAATACACTCAAGTAATACTCTGCGGTGCGCCTAATCGAGGTTAGTGTCTCGGGTTCCTCGGCTAGCGCCTCTGGCTGCAAGCCATAAACGGGTATACGGCTATCAAGCCCATTCACTAACGCATGAAATGCCATTAGCCAACCTCCCGCTCCCGCAATCAACACCACAGGTGTAAAACCAAGCTCCCCCTCTTGCAAACACACTAAGGTTTCAAGCGATTGAGGTTCGCCATCGCATTCGCCAAGACCATCTCTCAATGCTTGAATATACTGACTGAGCCCACGCACAGTCGGATACTCAAAAAGTGCCGACAGTGGCAAATTGAGTTGTAGGTGCTGATTAATATCACCCACAAGACGCATCGCTAATAGCGAATGACCACCTAGATTAAAGAAGTTATCGTCAAGGCACACTCCATCCACCAGCAAACGACAGGCAAACTGCTGCGCTAATTGAGTTTGTAGTGGTGTGAGCCTTTCCAGCTTATCCTCTTGCCGCAAGGATTGAGGCGGAGTGTATGAACCGGCCAGTGCAATGAGCTGCTTGCGATCTATCTTGCCGTTCGTTGTAAGCGGAAGTTGGCTAACTGATTGGAACAACTCAGGGACCATGTAAGCGGGTAGTACTGCGAGTAACTGCGCTCGCACAGCAGCATCATTCACTTCCGTATGCTGCGTTGGCTGTACAAATGCCACCAATTGCGCGTTGTTGCTGCTATCTTCGCGCACCACCACAGCACAAGCAGCAACCTCGTCTAGCAGCTGAAGCTGTCGTTCAATCTCACCCAATTCGATGCGGTAACCGCGCACTTTAACTTGGTCATCACCACGGCCTAGATACAGCAATTCATTTGATGCTAAGCAGCAAGCGCGATCGCCAGTTTTATAAAGCCGCTGGCCGCTATTTGGCTCAATAATAAAGGCCTGTTGCGTCTTTTCTTTGTCATTGAGGTAGCCTCTGGCAAGGCCAATACCCGCAATGTATAAATCGCCTTCCACACCGGTGGCTACCGCTCGGAGCTGCTCATCAAGTAAATATAAAGACAAACCCGCGACGGGCTGACCAATTGGCACGCGTGCACCGCTGAAGTGTGTGACATCATTAAGGGTTGCAGAAATGGTTGCTTCGGTCGGGCCATAGGCGTTAATAATTCGAATACGGTCACCATAGCGCTGCTGCCAATCGGTGAGCGCGGCTACCTGCATTTGCTCGCCACCTATGGTGATGATCCGTAACGAGGTTGGCAAGGTGACTGAAGTCGCAGCAAGTTGATGCCAATACGCCGTTGGTAAACTCATCAGTGTCAGCTCGGCACCTTGGCTTAATTGCGCCAGCTTGTTGGGGTCCAACATGTCGTCTGTCGGTGCCATCACCAGCGTTGCGCCATGAAGTAAAGTACAAAAAACTTCTTCGGCAAACACATCAAAGCTCATGCTAGCAAATTGCAGGTAATTGTCGCTTGGCGTAATCGCATATTGCGCGGCTAATGCCTGCACATAATTAACGACACTGGCATGCTCCACCATCACCCCTTTTGGCATGCCTGTGGTGCCCGAGGTATAAATTACATAACATAGGTCGTCAATCTGGCATGGCGCAGTAAAGCAACGACTAGGCTGCTCGCCCAAAGTGCCCTGAATACTATCTAAATCGACTTGAGGCACCACTTGCTCCGAGCTACCCTGCCAATATTCTGTTTTAGTAACCAGCATGGCTGCATTGGCATTTTGCAGCAGCAAACGACGTCGAGACTCGGGTAGTGTTGGTGCAATTGGTAGATAAGCTGCGCCCAATTTGAGAACCGCAAGCATAGCCACAATAAGCTGGTAATTCGCCTCTAGACACAGACCAATAATAACGGGGGATGTACTCGGCTCTAGTCGTGAAGCAAGGTAATAGGCGAGCTGATTGGCGTCTTTATCCAGCTGTGAATAGCGATAACAGCGTGCCTCCCCAGAGGCGGTACTATATTCACGAATAGCAATATGCTCAGGAAATTCAGCAGCAACTTGAGCAAACAATTGCTGAATAGGTAAATTTGGCGTTTGATATTTCGCCGCTTGCGTCAGTGCAAAAGTAGGCAAAGGCAATGCCTTGCTGTACGGCGCGTGTTGAGGCTGCCAAGACAATTTTCCGAGTGTTTGCTCTGGCTGTTGTGTCGCAGCTAACATCAGCTGCTGCATCGCCGCAAGGCTTTGCTCGATAAACACTTCATCAAAGCATTGCTGCTGATAGCTCAGCGTGAGCGATAAACCCGCCCCTACGCCTACCACAAAGGTCAATGGATAGTGCGTTTCGTCAACTTCACTTAAGGTTGTTGCGATAAAAGGTAGCGCAGCGCTATTTTGTAACGGATCTTGCGGATAATTTTCAAAAACATACAAGCAATCAAACAATGGACTGTCATTTTCAATACCCGACCATTGATGAACTTGTGTCAGTGGTGTGTGCGGGTGCTGCGCCAATGCCGTAAGCTGCGACTTCACCGCTTGCAGGTAATCTTTCACACGCGCATTTTGATCTATCGTTACATGGACCGCTTGAGTATTGATATACAAGCCAACGCGCTGCGCCATTCTACTAAGCGCTGTAGGTCTACCCGCGATGGTTTGACCAAATAAGGCATACGGTTCATTGCAGCAACTTGCCAACCAATAAGCCCAGAGCCCTTGGATAAACTGATTGATGGTAAGTCCTTGCTCGCTCGTAAAGCGAGTCACGGCATCTTGCAGCGATTGCGGTAAAGTCACACTAAGTTCTTTAACACCAGTCACTTTATTTTCAGTATGTAGTACCTTTTCGCTGAGTAATGTGGGCGCGGTAACTCCACCCAAATACTCCCGCCAAAACGCTTCGTCGCGGTCAACATGCATATGCAAATATTCGATATGATCGCGGAAATTATCTACCACAATGGGGCGTAAATCACCTTGGCAACGGGCTTGATAAAATGCCAATAATTCAGCAAATAACACCGGCAGCGACCATCCATCCATAATAAGATGATGATAGGTCCACACCACCCCGACATTGCCATCTTCAAAAACGATTAAACACAACCGCATACAAGGCGCTTGTGAGAGCCTAAGCGGCTCGGCAAGCTCCACCGCAGCCTGTGATTTCACCATGTGCGATTGTTCTTCTGCAACAGCATCGCTGTGCAGCAGCGTCAGTGGTACATCGGCATGTTTACAGACCACTTGCAGCGGTTCGCCAGCAACATCTATAAAGGCCGTGCGTAATATGCTGTGCTGTGTAATCAATTGCTGCCAAGCATAACTCAACGCCTCAATATCCACACAACCTTGTAGCAATAAGCTGGTTTGCTCGACGTAAGGTAGCGTGCTTTGAGTGTGCGTCTCACGTGCCGTTTGACTGTGGAACCACATGCCTTGCTGCAAACCAGTTAGAGGGTAAATATCCTCAACTTCCTCGTCAAATTGCCCAAGTATGCGCTGTAACTGCCGTTCAGAAATGCCGCTGAGAAGTGCAAAGTCACTGACTGTGTAATGACGTTGAGGCTGGGATTGGCAATGCTCGATGACCTGAATTAGACTTTCGAGTATCTCTTTACTTAGTCGCTCTGCTTCTTCAGATGATAAGCGCAGGCTGTCAAACTCCAGCGTTAACGCCAATTGACCATCGACAACAGCCGCTGTTAGCTGCGCTCCAAAGTAACTGAGATTTGACTCTGCAACCAAAGTGCCTGTCGACTCACGAGCATCTCCCAGCAAACCTTGTTGCTCAATGACTGTATCTAGCTGGCCTAAATAGTTGAAAAACAGTAAGCCTCGGGTATCAATCTCAAGCGATGAGCGAACGTTTGGCTCTGGGTGTAAATACCGTGCAGCACCATAACTACTGGCAACTTTAGCGCTCCTTTCAAGCTCTGCCTTGATACTACAAATCACATCATGCAAGCGGCTGCCATTACTAAATAACTGCATTGGATAAAGCGCCGTTAACCAGCCAATGGTTCGGCTACTGTCCAGTGCCTCCGTCAGTAACTCGCGACCATGCCCTTCTAGCATGATCACTTCACTGCCTGCACCACGCTTTTGCGCACACCAGGCAAGCGCACTGAGCAGCAATGCTTGCGCCGTTGTACCATAACTGGTGTTGGCGGCTCCCAGTAGCGCACGGGTGTGCATTGCTGACAGTGTGTGGCGAACTTTGGCTATGGTTGGGGTCGCGCTTGTATCCTTAAGACTCAATAAGTGTGAGGTTTCAGCCAGTGCAGCCACCTTCTGCCATTTGCGCAAACCACGCTCATCGGTTGCAAGTTCACGATAAAAATCGGCAAGTTCAGCCAAATTCGCGCTTGCGGCAGGAAGCTCCAACGGCACATTGTTTATTTTCTGCTGTAGTAGCTGGCTCACATCTTCAAGTAACACACGCCAAGAGACGCCATCTACTAGCAAGTGATGTGTGCTAAACAACAAGCGATTATTGGCCTCACTATCAGGTGTCTCAAATAGCACTGCTTTAAACAGTGGCGTGCCAGTAAACGCAAAGCCTTGCTGCACTTGCTCACTGAACTCGCTCAGCTCTGCTTGCCATACGTCACGCTCAAGCGTATGCGCCGTAACTACCTTTTGAGTATCAATGCCATCACGTATAAATAGGGTATTTTCATCCGCAACCACCAAACGTAGCGCATCGTGCTGGGCTATCAAGTACCCTATCACTTGCATGAGCTGCGCTGGTGTAACGGATTTATCTACACTCACCAGCACGCTCTGATCCCAATGACTGGGGTTGGCAAATTGTTGAGCAAAAAACCAATGCTGAATTGGTAATTTATCGAGTTTACCAACCAGTGGCTGCCTTTCTTTGCCTATTGGCACCAGAATATCTTGCTGGGCAAGTCTTGCTGCAAGTGCCGAAACACAGGGGTAGGTAAACACGTCGGTAGCGCTAACAGGTAACTTGAGTGCTTTGGCTTTACTGGCGATTTGAATACTCAAAATAGAGTCGCCGCCTAAAGCAAAATAGTCGTCTTCAGCGGTCATGGATGGCGTATTTAATACCTGCCGATAAATCGCCAGTAACTGGGCTACGATGCTGTTAGCCTGTGATGTGACCGCGCTCTGCTCGGTTACTGTGGTAGTCTGTTGAGTTTTACTAAGCGTTGCCAAGGCACGATGGTCAACTTTGCCATGCGGTGTCAAAGGCAGTCTTGCGAGCATAACAAAATGCTCTGGTACCATATAACTTGGCAGTCTCTCCTTTAGCTGGGCTTGAAGCACTTGAGGCTCAGTGTTTGCCACCACAAATGCCTGTAACTGTGGCTGCCTTGACGCGCTTGTGGTTATCTGAACTGCACATTCTTGTACGCTTGATAGTAGCCCAATTTGCTGTTCAATTTCGGCCAGCTCAATACGATAACCTCGCAGCTTTACTTGTCCATCGTTACGACCCATATAGGCGATTCGGCCGTTGCTCAGCAGGCGAACCAAATCTCCGGTTTTATAGGCACGCACCGCTTGCGATGGAGAGACTTGTAGCTCAATAAAACGCTCAGCGCTAAGCTGTGGTTGATGCAAATATCCTCTGGCAAGTCCTGCCCCTGTTACGTATAACTCACCGATCATCCCCGGTGGCACAGCGCGCAGTTGTGGGTCTAAAATAAATAGCTGACTATTGTCGACGGGCAAGCCGATATCTGGCACCTGTTTGTCAAACTCAACCACACCAGAAGTCGCGACCACCGAAGCTTCGGTAGGTCCATAGTTATTGACTAGGGTAAATCCGTACTCTTTTGCTTGCAGCGCACCGAGTTTATCGCCGCCAACCAGCAAATAGCGCAAGCTTTGTGGATTAAACAAAGGCTCAGTGAGCAGCACTTGAGCGATTGGCGTTGCAATAAAACTATGCGTGACTTGGTGCGTATTGAAGCAGGCAGTTAATTCGGCCGGTGACTGCAGCACGGTTTTTGGCACACACACTAAGCTCGCGCCAGCACATAGATAAGGCCAAATCTCCCAGGTTGCCGCATCAAAGGCGGGGTTGGCGGTTTGACTCGCTACGCTATGATTATCCACCGCAAAGGCGCGTCGGTGCCAACCACATAAATTCGCCAGCCCTTGGTGGGCTATCATCACGCCTTTAGGATTACCTGTTGTGCCTGAGGTATAAATCACATAGGCCAGCTGCTCCGCTTTAACTTTTGGAAACTGCTGAGGTAGTGGTATTGCCGCAAGGCGCGCTTGCACGTTGGCGTCATCAACACAAATGACATGTGGGGAGCGATATTCAGCCTCAATGTGGTTATCATCTAACTCTGCTGCCTCAAAGCGAGCGGCAAACTCACACTTGGTTAAAACCAGCGCTGCGCCGCTGTCTTTAGCGATGTAATTGACTCGCGCTTGAGGGTAATGAGGGTCCACAGGTACATAACATCCACCCACTTTTAACACAGCCAACATCGCCACAATGAGATCTGCGCTACCCGTCATCGCAACAAGCACAGGCTGCTCTGGTTGCAGCCCTTCGTTCAATAACAGCGCCGCCAATGCCTTGGCTCTTTCAGTAAGCTCACCATAACTCAAGGTTTGATTTGAGTTTGTGTCAATTACCGCAACTCTCCCGGCTTGTGCAGGCTCTGCCATATGTCGCTCAATTTGCTCAAGCACTGACTGCTCAAAGTGTTCCGGCGCTGAGTTGCCTGAAATCGCATGATTCTCTAGCGGCTGATCCTTGCAAAGTTTTATATCCGCAAGCGGGCACTCAGGTTGCGCGAGTAACTGCGCGATCACAACATTAAAACACTCTGCAATGCTAGCCACAGTTTCTTTTTCAAATAATCCACTGTTGTATAGCCAGTGCAACCTTAACTCTTGCCCATTTATTGTTGCGCTGAGCTCTAGGTCAAACTTGGCACGCGCGTTTTCCGACGCTAAAACTTCCGTGCTAAGGCCTACAAACTCCGGTGTGTGCTGTGGCTCCGGATTAAACGCAAAACTCAACTGGAAAACACTTTGGTGACTCAGCTCACGGCTAACACCAAGATGGTCAATGAGCTGCTCAAAGGGAAGTGATTGATGTTGATGTACTTGCTCAATCTGCTCTCTTTGTATATCGAGTAGCTGACTGAAACTCTGCTGCCAATCGACCTTCACGCGAATAGGCAAGGCATTGACGAAAAAGCCAATCAACTGCTCCACTTGCGGGTGATGCCGCCCTGAAAATGGCGCACCAACCACAATATCATCCACTTGGCTAAACTTAGCGAGCACCACCGCATACGCGCTATGCAACCAAATAAACGGGGTTATTGCCAAGCGCTGACAATGCTGTTGTAGCCGTTGCCAAGTCTCTGCGCTTAGCTGCTCATTAAATGCTTGCGCGCTATTATTCACCGCTTGCCCACGCGGCGTATCGAGCGGTAATTGGTGCAGTGGCGGCGCATCGTCAAGGTGCGCTGACCAAAATGCCATATCTGCACTTTGCTGCGCGCCTTGGCACAGTGATCGATGCCAATGGGCATAATCCGCGTATTGCACCTCAGGTGGCGCAATTAAGTCATGGGCAAGTTCACAGCCTTGGGTGTAATGGGCATAAAACTGCGTAAGCTCTCGCATTAATACTTCAATAGAGCGAGCATCACTAGCAATATGGTGCATATTGACGATAAGGCGATGATAACCTGATGAAAATCGAACTAGAGTTGCGCGGATCATTAGATCTTTACTAAGATCAAAACCCTGTGCTTGGTCGTCCCGTACCGCGCGCTGCCAAACCAAGTTTTGCCAAAGCGGCGATTGTGTGGAGACATCAATGAGCGTAACAAAATGCTCAGGCAAAGCCACAAGGTACTGTTTAGGCCCATCATTCGTGTTGGTGATAGCCGAGTGCAACACCTGATGCCGTGACAGCACCTTTTGCCAACTTTGCTCGAATGCGCTCAGATCAAACTCCCCTGAAAACGCCAATAACGCTTGAATTTGATATTGCTGGCTGCCCTGCTGCATTTGATCTAGTGTCCATAAACGCTGCTGAGCAAAAGACAACACTACGCCATTGGTTTTATCCACCACAGCAATAGCACTTAGCTGCGCGTCTTGCTTTTCAAGTGCAGCCGCTAAACCTTGTACTGTAGGGTGCGTAAAAATCGCTTGCAGCGGTAACTCAATGTGCAGCGTCTTGCGAATATGGTTTGCCAGTTTTGCAGCAAGTAGCGAGTGTCCGCCGAGTCTAAAAAAGTCGTCATAGCGACCAACCAACTCGCGCTGCAGTATCTCGGCAAAATAGCTTGCAAGTTGGGTTTCAAGCTCGCCAATCGGTGCTTCATAAGTGTTTTCGTTAAGGCTTGTATCAAGTTGCTGCAGTAGTGCTTTTTTATCTACTTTACCATTGCTGGTCAGTGGCATGGCTGAAACCGCTTGCACTTTGGCAGGCAACATATGGTCGGGTAAATTTTGTTTTAAAAACTGCTGCATGACCAACGTGATGTCGTCGAACTCGACTTGTTTGTGTAACATCACAAAGGCGCAGATCCAGACATTTTCTGGGTCTTGCCGATTTAACAGCACAGTGACCTCAGCCACTTCGGGATGCTGGCGCAACTGGTTTTCAATTTCGCCTAATTCAATGCGATAACCTCGAACCTTTACTTGGTCGTCAATTCGACCAACATAGCTCAGCTCACCGCTGGCCATTAGCCGCACGAGATCCCCCGAGCGATATAGCCGCTGCTCAGACCCTTCATTAAAGGGGTTTTGAATAAAGCGGGTTGCGTTTAATTCATCACGTTGCCAATATCCCCGACAAACCCCCTCGCCCCCTACGTACAACTCGCCCACGGCACCTTGTGGCAAGAGCCTTTGCTTGTCATCAAGTACATAGCAGCTGGTGGTCGGAATCGCACGACCTATATTACTGGTGCCAAGCGTCAGATCCGCAGGCTCCAGCGCTTTAAAGGTAACATGTACCGTGGTTTCGGTAATGCCATACATATTGATTAACTGACAATTTGGTAAGTGCTGTGCCCAAGGCTGTAGCTTACTTGGCTGCAACGCTTCACCACCAAAAATCACGTACCGCACTGCACATTGGCTCGCCAACTGACTGTCATTGAGTAGCGTGGCTTGTAGCGCGTAAAACGCACTTGGTGTTTGATTTAAGACCGTAACCTGAGCATCAACCAACAACTGAGCAAAAGCTTGGGTGTCTTGCGTAGTCGCTTTATCCACAACCACAAGACGACCACCAAAGAGCAACGCGCCATACATTTCCCACACAGAGAAATCAAAGCAGAAGGAATGAAACAAGGTCCAAACATCTTGCTCATTAAAATCGAACAAGTTAGGCTCAACATGAAGTAACCGCACCACATGACGATGCTCAATTTGTACGCCTTTTGGTCGCCCTGTGGTGCCCGAGGTATAGATCATATACGCCAAATCTTGCGGCTCAACCTGAATAGCATCAAGCTGCTTGAGGGCTTCGCGGCTGGCCTGAGGCTCTGCCTGTGACACATTAATTAGCTGGTATGAAAGCTGACTAAACTGTGCCTGCGTAGCGTTGTCACAAAGCAGCCATGGGCTTTGCACGTCTCCCAAAATATACTCAATGCGTTCTTGAGGGTAATCGGGATCTACTGGCACGTAGGCAGCACCAACTCTAAGCACTGCCAGCAAGGTCACTATCATCTCAACGCTGCGCGATATACTCACCACCAACATGGTTCGCGGCGTGACGCCTTGTTGTAACAGCATTATAGCCAGCGCATCGACTCGCTCGTTAAGGTCACGATAACTCAGCACAGTCGTGCTATCTTGCACGGCAGTGCGTGTGGCAAAGCGCTCGGCGTAGCGCGTGAATAAGCTGGTGATGGTGTCTTGCTTAGGCCAAGTTGCCGCTTGGCATTGAGCGTCCGTTATTAAAGCTTGCTGCTGTTTTTGGTTCAGTAACGCAAGTTCACCAACGGCGGTATGAGGGGCTGTAACACAAGCTTGAAGCAGCGTGTGAAAGCAATCTGCCCAATGTTTGATGGTCTCTTCTGTGTAAAGATGGCTATCAAACTTCCAATGTAAATAAAGCGCCTGCTCATCAACTACGGCATTGAGTTCTAAGTCGCATTTTACCGCTATGCTATCCGCCTGTTGTTTTTGCACTTCTTGAACCGATAATCCCGGAAGCGTAAAAGCACGCTCATCACGGGTTTCCAGTGTAAATAATATTTGCACTAGCGGATGGTGACTTAAATCTCTTGGAGCGCCAATCGCTTCAACCACTTTATCAAAAGGAATATCGCTGTATTCAAACGCTGCTAAGTTGAGGTCTTTTTGTTGCTGCAACCATTGACTAAATGGCATATCACTTTCAAGCTTTGCTTGCATCACTAAGGTATTAACAAACAAGCCAATTAACGGTGTTAATTCAGGATGATGACGGCCAAGCTCTGGCGTGCCTACAACCACCTGCTGCGATTGCGTAAGCCTTGCGATAAACAACATAAAGGTATTGAGTAGCCACATAAAGGGTGTCAGCTGAAGCGACTTAGCCTGTGTCGAAAACGCCGTAAATAACGACGCATCGAGCGCTTGGCGATATACTTTCCCCGTTAACGATTGCACCGCTGGACGGACAAAATCACAAGGCAATGACTGCAACGGTGCTAATTCGCTAAATTGCTGTTTTAGTTGCGCCAGTGGTGCCTCGATGCGATCTGGCGTTAGCTGTGCTCGCTGCCACTGGCTAAAATCGCCATATTGCACCTGCATAGTTGCAAGCGGTGTATAAGGTGCACCTATGTGTTTGCAATAACCAGCCTCTATCTCTTGTGCGAGTAGCGCCATTGACGCCCCGTCAGAGACAATATGGTGCATATTAAAAGCAAGGTGATGCTCATCGTCATCACTCACCACCAGCACGCGAAGTAAACAATCATGAGCCAAGTCAAAAGGCTTGTTTTGATGTGCTGCGATGCGCGAAGCAATGTAGGCTTGCCTTGTTTCCTCAGGTACTACACTGGCATCAAGCCACTCAAACGGCGCACTCACGTCATCCGTTATTTGCAGCCGGGGTTGGCCATCTTGTTCATTTTTTACAAACCTAGCGCGCAGTATTTCGTGGCGCTGCACCACATTTTGTACGGCGCTGTGCATTGCTTGAATATTAAGCTTGCCGCGTAACAAAAACTCGGCGGGCATATAATACTGCTTGCTACCTTGCAGTTGCTCAATAAACCACAGTCCTTCCTGCGCAAAGCTCAGCGGTAAGATTTTCCCCGCGCTTGGCTGCGCGACTATTTTCGGCGATGAGTTCGCCACATCACGGCTTTGCTGTTGGAAATAGGCAATGATCTCTGATTTATATTCAACCACTTGCTGTTTTAGCTGTGGAGGAAATCCAGCGGTTTGCTTAAATGCCAGGCCACCGTTTTTTTCATACAAGGTCACGCCAGCTGCCAATGCTTCTGCAATCAACGCCTCTATCTGTCTTTGCTGTTCATTCATCACAAAAACATCTCCTCAGACTGGCCGCTTTCGTCTGCCGCTTTGGCTGCACGGTGGATCTCACACCAAGTTGCAAGTGTGCTTACACTTGGCCGCTCGAACAATACTTTTAAGGTGATAGGCACCTCAAGCGCCTGTTCAATTAAGGCAACCGCTTGGCTTGCTGATAAAGAGTGCCCCCCTAACTCAAAGAAGTTACTGTTAATATCTCGAACTTGAGTGTTGAGCACTTGAGAAAAAATTTCTGCCAGCAGCATTTGTAGTTCAGTCATAGGAGCTAAAGGTGCCGTAAGCGCTTGCGCCTGTTGCGATTGCACCAGTTGTGCAAGCGCGCCCGAGTCTACTTTGCCATTATTAGTGAGCGGCATAGCAGCCAGTGCATACAGCTTATAAGGCAACATATAACTTGGTAGGACCTCTGCTAACGAGGTTAAAATCTGAGTGTGTAGCGCCTGTTCAAGCTCACAGATGGTATCTCTTTGGGATGGCGTAGTTAGCACCACACAGGCCTGTAAGTTATCTTTACTTTCGTTAAGTAACACATGTGCTTGTTGCACTGCATCTAGTTGCTCAAGTTGCGCCGCGATCTCTTCAAGCTCGATGCGATAACCACGCAGCTTAACTTGGTTGTCTCGACGACCAATAAATTGCAGCACGCAAGGGCAGCCCTCTTCATCTAGCAGCCAACGCACTTGGTCGCCCGTCTGATAATAACGCTGCAAGTTATTGCTCAAAGACAATGACACAAATCTACTGGCGCTGAGCTCTGGCAACCCAAAATACGCCTGAGCCACATTATCGCCTGCGATGTATAGCTCACCGGGCATGCCCATAGGCACAGGCTGTTGATGCTGATCCAGCACCACCAAATGAGTGCCTTGAATGGCGCTACCGATTGGCACAAAGCGCTGCGATTGTTGTGCAAGCGACACTGCATCTTGGCCGTTACAGCGATACACACAACAACCGACTGTTGCTTCTGTTGGGCCATATTCGTTATAAAAATAAGCCTGTGGCAACAGTGCCCCAACTTGAGCAACCACGCTGCTAGATAGAGCTTCTCCCCCCACCACAATGTGGTGCACAGCATTGCTCGGTTGTAATCGTGCCAGCACGCCTTGCAAGTGGGCTGGAGTCAGCTTAAACAGCAATGACTCTTCGCGCGCTAAACACGCACTAAGCTCTGTGATTAACTGCTCACCATCGCTTAGCAGTACTACACCAAGACCATTAACCAGCGCGCCCCATAAGCTCGTTACAGTCGCATCAAACGCTAAAGGCGTGCTGACAACACTCTCTTGTATATCGCCTTGGAGATAACTGTGGCTAACGTGCTCAAGATAAAGGTGCAAATTACGATGGCTGACCACCACGCCTTTGGGTTGCCCTGTGGTGCCTGAGGTATAAATTATATAAGCCGGCGCATCAATATCACTTAACGGCGCAAGCGCTTCTACAGGCATGTTCAGCCAACCCTGCTCTGTGTCTATTAGCATCACACGGCAGCTGAGATCTGCGCTGTTTGGAAGTAGTGCTGAGGTGGTGATAAGGCAAGCCGCTTTACTGTCACGCACTATATATTGCTGACGCTGACTCGGTGCATTGGGGTCAAGCGGCACATACACGGCCCCGACCTTTAAGACTGCCAAAAGTGCCACAACTTGCTCACAGCTTGGCGCTAAGCTTATTGCAATCTGTGACCTTGCTGTAACACCTTGCTCAATCAAGTAACGCGCTAGTTGATTACTTTGGGACTCCAACTCGCCAAAACTTAACCGTTTTCCAGCCATATCTCGCACTGCATTATGGTTCGCGTGGTGCTGAGCAAAATGTTGTATTTTATCGCTGATAAACCAAGGAGATTGAGGCTGTGCTTGCGTGGCGAGCCCTAGCTCGCTGAGTGCTTTACTCTCAACTAATGGTAAGGTATTCACGCTTTGCTCAGGGCTTGTGAGCGCAGCATCAATTAAGGTCACAAAAGCATCAACCATCGCCTGTACGCTAGTGTGTTTAAACAAGGCTTTGGCATAATTCCACTGCACTGCTATCTCACTGCCCGATTCTTGTGCATTCACTTCTAAGTCGAACTTCATTGCAGGCTTTAGATCAAGCTGTTGCTCAATTTTAAGGTGAGGTAGCTTGAAGTCACTTTGTTCGTTATTTTGTAATGCAAAGAGTATTTGTAACACGGGCGAATGCGCTAGGCTACGCGGAGGATTAATGGCATCAACAAGTTGCTCAAAGGGTAAGCTCTGATGGGCAAACGCCGCCAAGATCACCTGCTTTTGCTCACTTAGCCAGTCGTTAAATGACGGCGCCCCCACTTTGTGAGCGCGAATAGCCAAGGTATTCACAAAGCAGCCCAGTAACCCCTCTAACTCTTTCACCTCACGTCCGGCAATGGGCGAGCCAATAACAATATCCTGCGTTTGACTAAGACGAAGCATCAACAGCGAAAAGGCACTTTGCAACCACATATACAAGGTCACCCCTTGTGCTTGGCAATGCGCTTTTATCGCCTCAACTTGCGACGTCGTAAGAGTATGACGAATACACTCACCATCCAGGGACTGAACTTGTGGTCGCTCAAAGTCCAGCGGTAATTCATGAACAACAGGACACTGCTGCAACTGAGTTTGCCAATAGGCAAGATCCGCCTGATAGCTATCTTGCTGTTGCTGCTGCCAGTAGGCAAAGTCTGCATACTGCAGCGCTAACGGTTTAGCGTATTGCTCTGGCAAAGGGTACGCTGGCGCTTCACTAAAGTGCCGATAAAACGCCACGAACTCTTTGGCCAGCAGCGCCATCGACCAACCATCGCTGGCAATGTGGTGCATGTTAAACAAGAGTCCAAATTGGTTGTGACTAAACTGTACACAGATAACGCGCAGCATAGTGTCTTGGCATAAATCAAAAGGTTTGCTGAGTGATTGTTGCTGCAATGTTTGCCAACGCAGCTGTTGCTCTGCGTTATTCAGCCCAGACAAATCTACTAATTCCACAGGACAGGCTACTTGATCACGAACCTGTTGCACTGCACCGTGCTCACCATTTGCAGGAACGATGACCGTACGGAGTACTTCATGACGTGCAACAATCGCGCTTAACGCTTGTGTTAAAGCATCAATATCTAAGGCTCCCTCACACCAATAGCTCGCTGGCATATGGTATTGCAGACTCTGCTCATGTAACTGGTCAATTAACCACAAACGCTGCTGAGCAAAAGACAGAGGTAACGCTTGGGCTCTTGATACTGGCTCAATGGTATGGCTGTGCGCAATCATCGAACTTGCGGTTATTACTTCAGCAAACGCTACAATACTTGGCGCATCAAAGAGTTGTGGTAAGGTGATATCTCGCCGCTGCTCACTGCGCACTCGGCTTATCACTTTTATGGCAAGCAGAGAATGCCCGCCTAAGTCAAAGAAACTATCGTTAATACTCTGTACTTGGCTCGGCAGTAGCTCACGATATAACTCAAGTAAATAACGCTGTATGTCCGTGAGCTTAGATCCATCAATTACCTCAGCGACCTCTTGGCTTTTCGCCTGAGCCTGATAGGCAAGCTGTAATGCTTGCTTGTCTACTTTTCCGTTTGCAGTCAGTGGAAGATCAGCAACGATATCCAGCGCGGCAGGTAACATATAACTGGGCAACGACTGCGATAAAGCTTGGCGCAACTGCACGTGTGTGAGCTTAGCCTCACCATTTAAAACCACATGAGCCACTAGGCTTTCTTGTGCTTCATCAACACTCACAGCGCAGCTTTTTACTTGCGCCAACGCGTCGATTTGATGGGCGATTGCCACAAGAGAAATACGGTAGCCTCGCAGTTTTACTTGCTCGTCTAACCGCCCTAAATAACAAAGGTAGTCAGCCTCACCGCGCGCATTCGCCTGCCACTTTGCCTTGTCGCCACTGCGATACCAACGCATGCTTGAAGTACCAGACGCAGGCACTGCTTGCTCAACAAAGCGTGTTTGCGTCACACTCGCGAGATTAATATAGCCTTCACACACCCCATCTCCCGCCAACCAAAGCTCTCCGGGCATGTTAGGTAAAGCCAGTTCACCAAATTCGTCGACTACCGCAAGGGTCATATTATCGATAGTATGACCGATAGGCACTTCTTCGTGGCCCGCTAACAGGTGGCGCGACTCACGGCTTACAGCATAGATACTACAGCCGACTGTTGCCTCTGTTGGGCCATATTCGTTTATCCACTGGGCGTTAGGGAGCTTATCCATCAGCTTATCAACCAAAGCTGCGCTTAGCCCTTCACCGCCAACCACAAATCGGTGGGCGATATTGTTATGAGTTTGTGCGTCACTTAATGCAAATACCGCGCGTAAGTGAGCCGGTGTTAACTTGAATAACTTGGCTTCCGTAGCGGCAAAAATCTGTTCATGTAACGCAGGCAACAATTCGGCGTCCGTAGGGAGCAGCTCAAGCTCACCGCCTCGCATTAAAATAGGCACTAAGGCGGTCACCGTCGCATCAAACGCCAGCGGTGTACTGAGTACAGCCTTGGTTATGCCACCCGATTGTGGCAAGTAGCGCTGAGACGCAAAACGCAGATAATTATTGAGGTTGCCATGCCTAATGGGCACCCCTTTTGGCTGCCCGGTTGAACCTGAGGTATAAATAACATAGGCAAGCTCGGCTTGGTTAAATGCAGATGCGTCTTCATCTACCAACAAACTGGTATCGTAAAACGCAAAGTTCCCTTCGGCTTCGAACAAATCATCAAGCAACAAAAAGTCACTACCGGCTTCAATCAAGCGCTCGGCATCTTCACTTAGCGCCAGCGTCAATACGATGTCTGCATCATCCATGATATAGGCTAAGGTATCGGTTGGCGTGTCATGATGAATGGGCACATAGGTATGGCGCGCTTTTAATATTGCCAGCACCGCGGCCACCATGTAACTCGAAGACGGCAGTAAAATAGCAATGCGACTTTGCTCGGCAAATGCCATTTCTAATAAGCTATTAGCAAGTTGGTTCGCGCATTTTTCTAAGGTGAGATAACTACAAGTGAACTCTCCCATACGCACCGCAGTCTGTAGTGGAGTCTGAAGAGCCGCCTGACTAAACTGAGTCACCCATGGCTGTTGCTCTGTCACTTCTACCGTAACACTTTGCTGCTGTTTTAATAGCGCTAACTGCTGCTCAGCGGGCCACAATGACAATGCTGACAACAGAGTATTTGGCTCTGCAAGACACTGCGATAACACATAACAAAACTGCTGATGGAAACTAACTATACTCGCTTCTTGCCACAAATTGCTGTCATAAAGCCATTCAACGGTGAGTACATCCCCCTCGTCTATCACTGCGACTTCTAAATCTAGTTTGGCACCGCGTACTTTACTTTGGCAGGGCGTCACTTCCAGTTGCGCTAGCGTAAGGTTTTCATTTACCTGATTATTTACCCGAAACACGATTTGATGCAGCGGATGCTGGGCGCTTGAGCGTTCAATGTCTAGCTCATCCACTAACACATCGAAGGGAATATGTTGATATTGCAACGCGTCATTGAGTAAGCCTTGGGTTTGCTGTAGCGCTTGGGTAAAACTGGTGTCTTCACTCCATTCGCTTCTAAGCACTAAGGTATTGATAAAATTACCAATCATACTTTCAAATGCTTTGAGGTGACGTCCTGATACCGGCGTACCAACAACCACATCGCGCTGTTGAGAAAAGCGGCTTAACCACAATGAAAATAGCGTTTGCAGTAACACAAATAAGGTTTGTCCTGAGCGAGTTTGATACGCTCGAAGCGCACTGACCAGCGACGCAGGTATGGACTCAATCACTAAGGCGCCGCGAGGTGAAATTTTCGCTTCTCTGTGGTAATCAAGCGGTAATTCATGAACTTTGGGCAGACCTTGTAATTGCATACGCCAATAGTCTAGTTCCTGTTGCCATAGCGACCCCTGTTCCAGCTGCTGTTGCCACATTACATAATCAACGTAATGCACCTCTTGTAGCGGTAAGGTTTCGCTGCTGAGCGCAGCTTTGTAAGCCAGTCCTAACGCCTCACTCAAACACGCAATAGACCAACCATCGGCAGCGATATGATGTAAGGTGATCACTAGCGTAGCCTGCATCGCCTCTTGTTGATAAAGACTGGCGCGCAGCATTAAATCATGGCTTAAATCGAAGCTGGTTGCGTAATCTTCTGCGATAGCTTGCTCTAACGCATGTGCTTGTTGCTCAGCAGATTTATCTGTCCAGTCGTGCTTAACCAGGGTAAATCGAGCATCAAGGTTAATGCTTTGCTGCGGTTCTCCTTGCTCATTTTGATGATAATTAAACGCCAAGACTGGATGTTGCTTAATCACAGCAATAAAGGCGTGCTCTAAGGCCTTGGTATTCAGCTTGCCTTGCAATTGGAATATACCCTGTAGGTTATACTGGTTGCTGTGCCCTTGCAGTTGATCAACAAACCACAAGCGCCGCTGTGCAAATGACAAAGGATAACTAGGCTGTGATGGCGCAGGTTGTAGACTTGGTAATGAAGATTGAGACTGAGCGTTAGCCAACATCTCGCTTAGTTCAAATACGCTAGGATTGGCAAACAGTTGCTTTAAGCTCACCTCCACCGAGAGCTGGGCTCTTAGTTCATTGAGTAATTGCATTGCCAATAAAGAGTGACCACCGATGCTGAAAAAGCTATCGTGCAGCCCCACTTCTGGTGCGCCCGTTAAGGTTTGATAGAGTGTGATTAACTGTCGCTGCAACGCACTTGTCGCCTCACTACTTTGGCTTTGAGAAGTTAATGCCAAAGACTGTAATTGTTGGCGGTCTATCTTGCCATTACTCAAGGTGGGTAAGTGCTGGCAAAGCTCTATCCAACTTGGGATCATCGGCTCGGGCAAGCGACGCTTCAAGCCTTGGCGGATCACCTCGCGCAGATTGGTTGCGGCGCACTGGCTGCCACCACCACTTACCACAAAAGCAACCAAAGCATCTTGCTTGCCGAGCTTGCGCACCACGACTGCTGCCTGAGATACCTCATCAAGCGCTAACAGTGCAGCTTCTATTTCATTGAGATCAACGCGGTAACCGCGAATTTTCGCTTGTTTGTCAATTCGACCGAGAAATTCAAGCTCGCCGCTCACATTCAGCCTAACGCTATCACCACTGCGGTAAAAACGGGCGCATTGGGCACTATGTTGCAAGCTACTTGTAAACTGAGCTGCAGTCTCTGAAGGCGCATTTATATATCCTTTGGCGAGGCTCGGCCCGCCAATATAGAGCTCTCCAGGCATGCCAGCGGGTGTTGGCTTCCCCTGTTTGTTGAGTACGCAGGTGGTGACATGTGCCAAAGGCGCACCGATCGGATAACTGTGGCCGGTTAGCCTGCTGTCTGTCACTTCATGACAAACTACTCCAACACAAGCCTCCGTCGGACCATAATGGTTGAAAATACGCGCTGCTGGCGTCAGCGCGCGAATGCTATCAACAAGCTGCTCACCTAATGCTTCTCCACCTAACACCCACTGCGAAATAGCGGGCTTTCGCTCTGCAAATTGAGGCAACAGCACCGCGGCAAAAGAAGGAGTTAATTTTATCAAGTTAACTTGCTCAGCCACTAACTTGGCTGCGATTTCAGTCGGTTCTGGCGCTTGGTTTGCAAGGGTGAGTACCACAGTACCGCCATGAGTAAGCACCGGATACACAGCCGTTAAGCATAAATCCGTGGCAAGTCCTGTGACCACGCCCGCTCGCGTATCTTGGTTGTAACTCAATCTCGCCGCGATGCTGCTGCAATAGTGACTCAGCGCGCCATGGCTGATCTCAACCCCTTTGGGCACACCAGTAGAACCAGAAGTAAACAACACATACGCGCTATCATCAAAACTTGGTGAATAAGTTTGCTGCGGCGCTCCTTTGTTTTGGCTCAGCTCACTATATGTAAACGCTCTGATGTCAGCTTCTCGTAGCGCTTGGCAAAGTGGCGTTTCGACACTTACCACCACCGTATTACACTCAGCTTGCGCTAGCATTTGTAGCGCTCTGGCAGTGGGCATATTGCCATCAATAGGTAGATACGCGCGACCACTTTGCATTACGCCAAGCATAGTGACAATATCACTCATATCACCCGTTGTTATCAGCGCAATGATTGACGCTGGAACATCTAAGTTGTTGGCAATTTGTAGGCTTTGAGATTGTAGCTGCTGATACGTTAGGGTCCGCGATGCTTCGCCATTGCTGCTTGGCACAACCACTGCAATCGCCTCGCCTTGGGTTTGCGCTATATCTCTGATTGCTTGCGGCACAAGCATCGGCTGGTTGATGTTGTGATTGATACCCGCCGCCGTTGTCAGTACGCTCGTTGATTTGAGCACCAAGTAGTCAATTGGCAGCGCCTCTTTAGCACAATAGCACTGGACGAGTGCCAAATAATCATCGGCAAATTGCTGAATAAGCGCACGATCATAAAGCCCTGTTGCGTAAACAAAGTCACACACAAGGCCATCATCTGTATCATCAACAGATAGGGTTAAGTCAAATTTCGCAGTGCCATTATCTAGGGCAATTAACTCGGCTTCTAATTGGTTATTTACCGACACCTTATTACTTGCTACGCCATTGTAGTTAAATAACACTTGGAACAAGGCGGAATGCGCAGCGGATTTAGGTAGCTCCAGCGCTTCAATGATGTCTTCCACGGCAGCGTTTTGATTACTAAGCCCTTGCAATACTTTGTATTGCAGCGCCTTAATCACCTCACTCATGGAGTGATGACCGTTTATCTGCATACGCAGTGGCAAAGTATTAATAAAGCAGCCAAGCATAGCTTCAAACTCGCTTTGCTGACGATTTGCAACCGGCACCCCTAAGGTAATATCGGCTTGCTCACTGTAGCGATAAAGCAAGATGTAAAACACGCCCAGCAAGGCGGTAAAGTGTGTTACGCCATCGCGGTGGCAGGCTTCATCTAATTGTTGTATTTGCTCCGTATTAAACGCACAACGAACCGTGCCACCTTGGTACTGCTTTTCTTTTTTTCTTGGATAGCTGGTGGGCAATTCAAACGGTGTAAATGCCTCTAACTGCTCAGTCCAATAAGCCAATTGTTGTTGATAGTCTGGGGATTGCCTTAATTGTTGCTCCCAGTGCACATAGTCAACATACTGTAAATCGGGAAGCTCAACACACGCCTCCGATAGCTCATACAGCAGTGCGTTGATAAATACAGTCACGCTCCAGCCATCACTAATAATATGATGCATGTTAACGAGTAACCAGCGGCAAACAGTGTGAGAGTTACTCACTAAAGCCGTCACTTGCAGCAGCGACTCGTTGGCAAGATCAAACTGATATCGCACAGCCTGTTTAATCGACTCTGGTAGTTGATTGGGTAGCACTTCTTCATCCACGGTCATCACAGCAATTTTCATCGCCTCAGCAGGTTCAATTTGCTGCACGACCTTCCCTTCAACCGTGATAAATCGTGCTCTCAAAATATCGTATTTAGCTATCAAGCGGCTCAACGCTTGTTCAATGTCCGTGACTGAAAATGGCTGCGATAACTTAACTAGCCCAGCCATGTTGTACGCCGCAGTGCCCCCTTCATATTTATCAATAAACCACATTCTTTGCTGTGCTGCCGAGAGCGCAGCAGATTGCTTTTGCTGTCCTTGAAGGTAGGTGATAAGCGCAGCTTTGTGCGCCTTTATCTTATCCAGAATACCCTCAGGCACCTGCCCATGCGGTGTTCTAAGTTTTAATTTATCCTGCTGTAAATAAACATAAATCTGTTGACGGTCAAGCTCATCTAACCATTGTTTTATTGCAAAGTTTTCCATCATTACAAGTCCATCTCTGTCATAGATTTATCACTTAGCGCAGCACTCAAATCGCGATCGCTTACAATATCACTGACTTTCTCTACGTTTGGAGTTTGCGTCTCAACCGAAATAGCATCATGAGCTTGTTTTAGCGCTTCTATACACTCAGCAAGCTCTGCAATACAGGCGTGCTCAAAAATGTCGCCAATGGTCAATTTAATATTGAAAGCTCGGTTGAGTCTCGATACCAACTGCATACCAATCACCGAATTGCCGCCGCTATCCACAAAACGTGCTGTGACGCCCAGCTGCTCAACAGGGAGAAGCGCTATATAATGTTGATGTAGCTGTTTTTCTGTTTCAGTGCGAGGAGCCAACGTGCATATTTCTGATACTTGCTCAGCAGCAGGCATTGGTAGTGCTTTTCGGTCGCGCTTACCATTTGGTGTCATCGGCCATTGACTTAACCAAACAAAATGCTCAGGCACCATGTAACTTGGTAACCATTCACCGAGCGCTTGGCGCAGCCGAGGCGAAGACCACTCGGTTGATAGCTCACCATCATCAATCATATAACCACACAGACATGGGCCAGTTTCTAACGTTTGTACGCAAACATCGACTTCACTAGTATTGAGTATCCGCCCCAAGTGATGGCTAATGTCGCCAAGCTCTATACGATGACCATGGAGTTTAATTTGATTATCTAAGCGTCCTTTTACTTCAAAACGGCCATCAGCTAAACGCCTCGCTTTATCTCCCGTCTTGTATAAACGGCGGCTAATGGAAGCGGTAAATTGATGATTGATAAAGCGCTGCTTGGTCAGCTCCGCTTGATGTAAATAACCCATAGCAACACCACTACCACCAATGTATAACTCGCCCCATACGCCATAGGGTAAAGGCAACCCTTCACCATGACACTCGGTTGGGAGCACAAATAAGCTGGTATTTTGTATCGCTTTACCAATGGTTATCTCTGCGGCATTGTCGATATGTGCCACCGCCGACCAAATCGTGGTTTCGGTTGGCCCGTATAAGTTATAAACCGCTTTGCTGTGACTAAATAACTGCGCAGCCAGTGCCTGAGGTAAAGGCTCACCGCCACTCCATACTTTTATGCCAGAAGTGCATGCTGGCGCCGCATTTAACACTAATTGCCATAGCGTTGGCGTTGCCTGCATCACCGTGATCTGCTGCTGTTCAATAAGCGCGCCGAGCACAGCAGGATCGCTAATACTTTCATCACTTGCCAGCACCACCGACGCACCAACGAGTAATGGCCCAAACAACTCAAGCAAGGCAATATCAAACGCCACTGTGGTGATGGCCAATAAGCGGTCATCTGCCACCAACCCCGGCTCACGACTCATAGATGCAAGCAGATTAACAAATGCCCCGTGATTAACTTCAACGCCCTTGGGTAACCCCGTGGAACCAGAGGTATAAATCACGTAAGCACGCTGCTGAGCTTGAATTAGCAAGCTTGGGCTGCGAACTGCACTGTTAGCAATGTCTTCAGCATCGCTATCCATACAGACTCGTTTGAAACGACCATGATTGAATAACGCAGACTCTGCACTGCTGGCATCACACAGCACAACACTCACTTTGGCATCATGCAAAATATGCGCGATGCGCTCGTCAGGAAAGGTGAGATCGAGTGGTAAAAATGCCGCTCCAGCTTTCATCACCGCCATCAGTGCTATCAACAGCTCCGCCCTGCGTGGTAATGCCACCGCCACGATACTATTGGGCGTTACCTGCTGCTTCATCAAGTAGTGAGCCAGCTGGTTAACACGCGCATCAAGCGCTTCATAACTGAGACTCACATCATCCGTTACCAGTGCCGTACGCTTGCTGCGGCACGATACATTGTGCTGCCAAGTTTCAATGAAACTCGTCGCGACCTTAACCGACTTCTCTTGCTCTAGTGGTAACTCAACTAACCTGTGGATATCATCACTACTTTGTATCAACTCATTTTGAGCCCCCATAGGTGTGTTGCCTTGAACCTGCGACAGCAAATGGACGAACTTAGCCACGTACTGGGTCATTAACTCAGTATCAAATTGCGCTGTGTGATATTCCACTAACAGTGACCACTGTCCTGCAACACAGGTCATATTTGTCGTCAGTTCAAATTGGCCAAATTTAGCTACACTTGGCTGTACCTCAACTTCTAGCCCATTAAAACTCGGCAAAGTGGTGACTTTATCTAGATTAAACATAGTGCTAGGTAGAATTAGCTGATCATCGGCAAGGCTTGCATACGGATGAGTTTGGTGATCAAAGGCATCAAGTAAAGTATTTTGCACCCGCTGTACCAGCTCACCGATAGTGCTAAGGCCAGCTATATCAACCACAATGGGCAAGATATTGGTGCAATAGCCCAGTAACGCTTGGTCGAGTAACTCAGGCTCAAACTGCGATGCCAGTCGTTGCCTATCCGATACCGGCACTCCTACACTTATCACAGTCTGGCCGCTTAACTTGTGTAGCCACAAGCAATAAAGTGCAAGCATTGTCGCAAATTGCCCACAGCGTAAAGACTGAGCAAGGCTCTCAGTGTTTCGGATTGCACTCAAAGAAATGGGTAATGTGAGCTGATTAACTTGGTATGAAGCCACGCTCACCGTCGTTGATTTTGGCAGCTCAAGTGGTGTTGAACTCGCTAAGCACTGGTGCCAAAAAGCTTGGTTTTTTGCGGCTTCCGGTGAATGCGAATATGCCTGCAAGCTATCAACGTAGTGACTAAAGGAGACAGCTCGGCTTGCCACCTCATTTTGTTTTGCATCCTGATTGTAGCGCTCAGCGATTGCTGCCAGCACCATCTGTAGTGAAAGCCCATCGCAGATCACATGATGGGCCACAACACTTAGATAGTGCTGCGCTTTGCCATCACTCAACAGCGTCACTCTACAAAGTGGGTCTTTTGCAAAGTCAAATGGTTGATAACGCAGCGCGGATAACCGCGTTTGCAATGTTACTTGGTCGTCCTCACTCCATGGCTCAACATGCAACTCGGCTTTTTCCACTCGGCAATATTGCATTAAGCGGTCACTATCGACACCAAAACGCAAGATTGGGAAGTCGCGGCAGACCGCGGTAACGGCTTGTTGCAGCCGCGGTAAATCGAGCTTGCCGGAGAGCTTTAGTATCGCTTGTAGTTGATATGCACTCGCTCCATCGCTTGAGGTCAACGCCATCGCTAATAGCTGCTGCTGGCTATGGCTAAGTGGAAATGCAGCATCGTCATCACTTTGACTCGTTTCACCAAAGTAGCCCGCACGTTTTAAGCTAAGTACACTGGCTTCAACTGCGTTTATCACCGCTGCAATGTCTTCATCTGTATGGGCGGCGCTGAAAAAGCAGTTACGTCCTTCCCAGATAAACACACCGCGCTCTAGCATTTCATAAAAGAACACATCAAGATTTTGCGAAAAGCGAAAACGGAATAATGAGGCAAACGCTTCTATTCGAATGGGTACGTCATGGGTTTCAAAAAACGCATTGAGATGTGCTTTAAATGCCGCGGTTTTGTCGTTGATCCCTTGTTGTAACGCTGGACCTTGCGACTGAATAGCTTGCAACACTGCTTTGGCACTTGCCATGGTCATTGGATGTTTGCAGAAAGTCCCAGCAAAGAAGGTGGTATCGGTCAAGGGGTAGGAATCATCTCCGTATTGCCAATTGCCGCCGTCAATGGCATCGAGGTAGGTAGCGGCCCCCGCGACCACACCGATAGGCATACCACCACCGACGATTTTGCCATAGGTTGCCATATCGGCCTTAACCCCTAACAAACCTTGAACACCACCGGGATGTGCTCTAAAGCCGGTGATCATTTCGTCAAAAATGAGGGCAATACCATGCGCTTCAGTGAGCGTACGTAGTTTACGTAAAAACGCCCAAGGTTGATTTTCAGGGTGACGGCTTTGTACCGGCTCAACAATCACCGCAGCAATATGTTGCGCCTCTTGGGTAATAACCTCTAGTGCTTCATCATCACCATAAGGTAAAACAAGATTATCGGAGATTGCGCCGTAGCGCACTCCAGCGCACATTGCCTCAACGCCTTGCTCTGGCGACTCAGTTGCTAAAGTACCATCATAGTGACCATGGTACGCACCTGAGAACTGAACAATTTTATCGCGCTTGGTCACTGTTCTTGCCAAGCGTAGCGCCGTCATGACCGCCTCTGTACCTGAGTTACAAAACGATGCCCGCTCAAGCCCAGTCAACTCACAGATAAGTGCGGCGACCTCGGGCGCATCAGGACTTGCAAGCCCCAGTTGCATACCCGCCTCAAGCTGTTGTGCCAGCGCAGCTTTGATAAAATCAGGATTATGACCAAATAAGTTAGTACCAAAATCCATGGTGATATCAATATAGCGATTATCATCGATATCCCAAATATATGCGCCTTCACAGCGCTTAGAAAACACCGGATAAAGTAACTCTTTGCTCGATAGTCTAAAACCTGCTGATGCTCGGCAATCCGCAAGGCGTGCGCGATATTCGCTCACTAGCGTTTTTGAACTGTGCGTTTTCGCAATGTAAGAGTCACTCAATGCAGCAAGGTGTTGGCGTATAGCCGGGCTGCTATTGGCACGCTGCACTTGTTTTTGCTGTGCGCCTGGTAATACTGATTGCGTTCTGCTTGGCTTGGGTTTTGATACCACAGTTGCTGTCGTAGTGACTGCACTACTTTCAACTTTCACGCCTTGTATATGGCGTAACTGCTGCCCCACCACAGCTTCTAACGCAGCTCTCGCTTCAGCGTTGGTCACTGTACTTGCCGCCTGCAATTGTGCCTGATAGATAGCGACCAGCGTCTGATTGTCAGCCTCTACTGCACTACCTTTTGGCGTATCAGTCGTGCCCGATACAGGTGATGGCAAACTGCCAGCTTGTTGAGGACTTTGCGACGCTTTGAGATAGTCACTATGGCTTTGAATATAGGCTACTAATTTATCGACATCGCTGAGCTCTTGATAAAATTGACGAACACTAAACTCTAAACCGAATTCCCGCTCGTATACTCTAACGGCCTGCATGATCATCAACGAATCAACCCCCATTTCTAACAACGGAAGGTTAGTTTGGATAGCATCAGCGGGCATCGACAAGAGTCCCGCAAGGGTATTGAGCACAAAGCTGCGAATTTGTGCATCACGGTCACTCGCTTCTACCACTGTCTGTGCTTCGGACTGTGATTGTTCAGTACCAAAGATCCAGTATGAGCTGCAATCAAATGGATATTGCGGCAAACTCACTCTAGCGCTCGGGCGATTGCCATACACCTGTTGCCATTCGAGCGCCCCGCCTAAATCGAGGTATGTGCCTAAACACTCGGCGAACTTCATGCTATCATCGCCTTTGGGGTGCAATACATGGGCATAATTGAGCGCTTTGTCATTACTGTTTTCTTGCAGTAAGCCACTCAAAATAGGTTTGGGACCAAGCTCAATCGCTAAGCCATGCTCTAGTGACTCCAGAGCAGTTACACAGTCAACAAAGCGAACCGGTGCCATAATTTGCTCAACCCAATATTCAGCTGTTGCGATACGTGCGCTCTCTACATGTCCTGTCATGGATGAAACAAAAGGCAGCCGAGGCTGTTGAAATCTCACCTGCTCAGCGACTTCCCTAAAGGCGTCTAACATGGGAGTCATCAATGGAGAGTGGAAAGCGTTTGCCGTATGCAGCGCTTTTACTTTAATTTGCTGTACTGCAAGTACGTCACTGAGGGCTGTGATTGCTTCATCAGCACCGGAGAATACTACCCCAGCCTCACCATGGAAGGCTGAGATCACCACTTGCCCTTGATACTCACTCAAGCAATTGCGTGCTGTTATTTCATCACATCTTGCGGCGATCATGCTGCCTTTTATCGGTAATGCATGCATTAGTTGACCACGCGCCGCTATCAACTCAACGCCATCACGAAGCGAAAACACGCCAGCAATACAAGCAGCCGCATATTCACCAACGCTATGACTGAGCAGCTGGGATGGCTTCACCCCATAATGCATCAATAATTTTGCCACACTGTACTCAACGGCAAACAAGCTCACTTGCGTCCAACGCGTTTGCGCCAGTAGTTCACTATACTTTTCATCGAATAACACATCCAACAGGCGTGCACCAAAGCGCTCGCCAACCAAACTGTCAATGTCATCTAACTGGCTACGAAACACTTCATGGTGTTGATATAAAGAGTGAGCCATCAAGGGGTATTGCGAACCTTGTCCGGTGAACAAAAACACAACTTCTGGCGCAGCATTTACCGAGGACGGTTCGGCAATAATAGAAGTATTCAGTTGCGAAATAAGTGTTTCTCTACTCACACCACTAAACGTTTTATGCACCCCCTTAAGCGGCACTTGCTCGGCATTTTGTGCACAAAAGTCATCAAACGCTTGAGGAGTCAGACTCGACAATCGTTCACTATAGTGACCAGCAAGATGCTGCAATGCAGCTTTCGATTTAGCAGCGAGAGGCAATAGATAAAACGAAGGCGGTGTTACTTCAGCTTGTGTGTCGGGTTTAGGCGCTGGAGCCTGTGCGCAGATCACATGTGCATTAGTACCACCAAAACCAAAAGAGCTTAATCCAGCGGCTCTTATTCCCCCCTGTTGTACAGGCCATGTCTGCATGCTTTGCGGCACCATAAACGGAAGTTTTTGCCATGGAATATGCGGATTTAACACCTCACTATAACGCTGCGCAGGAATTTGCCCATGCTGTAAACACAGTAGCGTTTTGATAAGTCCAGCAATACCCGCGCCGGACTCAAGGTGGCCAATATTCGCTTTTACCGCACCGAGAATAACCGGATTATGACGACTATGGTGTTCTCCATACGTGCGGTTTAACCCAGTGATCTCGATAGGATCGCCAAGCTCCGTACCCGTGCCATGGGTTTCCACATAGTGGATATCTCCCGCCTGCATCTTGGCATTACCAAGGGCTGCATTGATCACTGCCTGTTGCGCGGCACTATTTGGCGCAGTAATACCATTGCTGCGGCCGTCTTGATTAATTGCGCTGCCTTTGAGTACACCAACAATCGGGTCGTTGTCTGCCATGGCTTGTTGTAGCGGCTTTAGCATCACCACCCCAACGCCTTCACTTCGCACATAGCCATCCGCTGCCTGTGAAAAAGTTTTGCAATGGCCGTCTGCTGCCAACATTTGTGCGTTTTCACAGGCCTTAGTCACATCATCGCTCAGAATAAGATTAACGCCCGCCACCAATGCCGCGTTCGTTTCCCCATTTCTTAGTGCTTGAATTGCATGATGAAGTGCCACCAGCGATGACGAGCACGCCGTATCAATTGCCACACTTGGGCCGGTAAAATTAAAGCTATAAGAAATGCGGTTTGCAGCAATGCTCAGCGCTGTACCCGTGCCTAAATACGCGGTACTTTTTTGCTGTTGTTGCGACAATAAAAAGTAGTCATTTTGCGATATACCAACATACACGCCAATATCGCTACCTGCGAGCGTGGCGGGTTGGTAACCAGCATGCTGTATGGCGTGATAAGTCGTTTGGAGCAATAACCTATGCTGTGGGTCGATATGCTTAGCTTCGAGTGGCGAGATGCCGAATAATGCAGCGTCAAACTCATCGACATTCTCTAGATAACCACCGAGACGGTCGGCTTCAAGGTTAGGGCAAAGCTGCTGGCGCTTAGGATCTGGCGTGGTGATGCCATCGCCCTGCTGGCTTAACAACTGCCAAAATGCCTCAAGCCCATTTGCTGAAGGATAACGACAGGCCATGCCAATCACGGCAATATCTGTATCCGCAATATGTGCAGTTCGGCGAGAGGCTTGCGTCTTATTCGCTTGCTCAGTACCTTTCGACTCGTTAAGCTCTGTCTGTCCTAGAGCTTGAGTAAGCGTACTAAACTGACTTAAGTACTGGGCTAGTTCGCGAATTGAGGGATATTCGTAAAGTACCGTAGGCTCAAGATCTAGCTCGTGTACTTCCATTAACTCCCCTGAGATCCGCACCGCTTTCATCGAATCCACACCTAATGCCAAGAATGGCGCGTCGATATCCAAACTACGCGCGGGCTTATCTATTTCTTGTGCGACTAACTCTTGTAATAACCGCTGAATTTGCTGTAGTGACGATGAGGATGATGACACCTCAGCTTGTTGTGGCGTAGCTTCTTCACGGGCACGCGCAATTACTTCAAAATTATCGGTTAAATAACTGCGTTTATTCTCCTGGCGCTGAATTTTACCGCTCGATGTTTTATGAATGCGACCAGGCTTTATCAATACGATGTCATAAGGCGTAATGCCGTGGTGCTCAACGATCGCAGCGGTGATCTGCTGCAATACCTTCTCAGTATCTAACTTTCTAAGCGCGGTACGCTTAACTTGCTGCACAATCACCAAACGTTCTTCATCGCCATTGGAAGCTACCGAAAACGCCGCACCGCCATTTTGCTCTAAGCTATCGCTTGCTTCTGTAATCGTAAGTTCTATATCTTGCGGGTAGTAGTTTTTACCGCGGAAGATAAGCACGTCTTTGGCGCGTCCTGTAACGAATAATTCCCCACGCAGGATAAAGCCTAAATCACCAGTACGCAGATAAGCCCGCTCGTCAGCACCTTTAATTCTGGCATGAAACGTAGCCTTAGTTGCTTCTGGGTTATTCCAATATCCCTTTGCTACACTTGGTCCAGTTACCCAAATTTCTCCGGTTTCACCATTATTGCAGGCTTCAAAAGACTCTGGGTTAACAATCGCAATACTATGCTCGCCCCAACTCACGCCAGAAGATACTGCGTAATAAGGCTGCTGTTCATCAGCCACATCTAACGCATAAAACGCATCTACTGTATCTTCATCTGCGACTTGTTCGGCTTTACCCTGCTGTAACTTGGTCGCATCAATACGTAATATCCTTGGCTTTTCTAGAAGACGTCCACCTGTTGCAAATAAGGTGGTTTCTGCCATGCCGTAACAAGGTGCGATACTTTCTCTTTGTAAGCCACACACTTTAAACTTTTGATAAAAGCGCTCTAACGTGCTGGCACGCACTGGTTCTGCGCCATTTAATGCTGAGCGCCAATGGGACAAATCTAAGTCTTTAAGATCTTCATCTTTGACGGTGTCCACACACAGGTCATAGGCAAAGTTTGGCGCGCTTGACGTCAATGCTTTGGTTTGTGAAAGCAGTTTTAGCCAACGTAGCGGTTTTTGCAGGAAATAAGCCGGATTCATCAGCGCCGCTGTCGCACCAATGTAGATTGGGTGCATAATGCCAAAAATCAGTCCCATATCATGGAAATGAGGCAACCAACTTACAATCGAAGAGTTGCTATCGTGACCAAACGCTTCTTTCATTAGCGCCTGATTATCAAGAATATTGTCGTGGGTTACCATTACGCCTTTAGGTGTGCCCGTCGAGCCTGAGGTATATTGCAAAAATGCCAATTGCTCACCACGGATCTGTGCACGAGGCCACTGTTGAGTCGTCGATTTAAGTGCAATGTTATCGGTAGTAAATAGTGCTAACTGCGCTAGACTTGGCTCAGAATCAAGCAATGGCTTGGCGATTTCATTGATCTTTTCACTGGTAAGCGCACCTTTGGCACCTGCGTCTTCGATGATGGCGCGCAGACGATCAACATTTTGATTCTTTTTAGGTGGATAGACCGGTACTGCAATAATCTCTGCGTATAAACAAGCAAAAAAGGCTTCAATAAATTCAAATCCAGAGTTGTACAGTAATAATGCTCTGTCACCCGGTTCAAAATATTCACTCAATGTCTCAGCAATAGAGGCTGCACGCTCATGCAGCTCTTGGTAGGAAATGGTTTTACTTGGTAATGCCTCATCGTAAAAATACTGATAGGCAATATCTTGAGATCGAGTACGCGCTAAACCCGCGAGTATAGTAACAATATTTGTATTCATGCCATCCCCATAACTTGGTTGGGATTCCTTTGGCAACAGCGCGAGCAGTATCAATTTGGCTTGCGACAGTTAACCATCAGTAACGTTGTAAAAAACCAATCAATTACTTAACCGCAACAAACACAGTACCCACTTAAGTAGGAGAACGTTTGTAGGGTATATCTATAAAGGTTAACTAACCGCTAAAACCGCGAGCCAAGTTAATCAACAGCACCTTTTGCTATTTGCTTGCAGCATGCATACAACATTGCTGTAATCACTCACTGTCACTTTAACGCTTGAATATGGCAACTTTTTTACCATCCTTGTAGCGAGGGTGACGACATCAAAGTCTCAAATAGAGTTATAAAAAAGACCATACTTAAGCTGGTAAAACACACACAATTTGTGTGGCTTCACATCAACGAGTCGTGATCTGTACTGAAAAAGGCTAGCACAAGAAACTGATAAATAAACCGCTTTATTAACAAAAAAGTAAATTTATCCATTACACAAGATTACACCGAACCGCTTTTAGGAACTTTTTATTAGGTAGTAACAGGAAAGTCAGAACGATTTGTTCACTTACTGAACAAGCCTCTGTTTTAGAAACATTTTTGATAAAACTCAGAAATACAATTTAGCCTGATATCGAGGTAACGAAAGTAAGACCTGTGCAAGTTTTATATTTATTTGCACTGGTCTTACAGCATCAAACTATTACTTTTGTAATGTGCTTAATATTACTTTAGCGAAGGTGAGGTAGTAAACGGCTTCACTCCAATCGCTTGGTAAATTTCAGCAGGCTTAAACGCTTGCTCACCTTTGATCACCAATGTCGCTTTTTGCAGTGCTGTAATGTCCTTAAGAGGATCGCCGTCGATCAACACTAAATCTGCTACTTTACCCTTGGCAATTGAACCGGTTTGATGTGCGACGCCCATCAATTTGGCGCTTTCTAGCGTTGCCATATTCAGCACGTCAGCCGCAGGAATACCCGCATCAACGTAAAGCGCAAGCTCACGGATCAAGGTAAAGCCTGCAATGTTATCCGTTCCAGGTACCATTGGAACACCAGCATCATAAAGCTTTTTCAGCATTTGTTGCATCGCTTCACCCGACTCTTGGTAGCTCAGCTTAAACTGTTCATCAACATGCATCTCAGCTCCTTTTAAACCACGAGCGAATGCAATTGGCATGTGCTCTGAAATAGCAGCATATTCTGGATTGATCTTTTGATCTTCTGCCATCAATAAACTTCTGAATGTAGATACAGTTGGATCCACAACGATGCGCTTATCGCTTAGTAGCTTAATGAACGCATTCATCTGTGGACTATCGAGTGATAAACCTGACGCTTGCTCTCCCATCAGTGAAAACCGTTTTTGTGTTCTGGTATCCACTTCTTCACCCGCAAGGAAATTCAGGAACAGCATATTAATGTGCTGAATCTCATCATAGCCATTTGCAATGGCTTGCTCTGCCGTCATAAACGCGGGCACGTGACCGCTAAGTCTCAATCCACGACTATGCGCACGCTCAGAAATAGGCTTTACCCAGTTCGGATCGATAGAAGAATATAGCTTCACTTGAACATAACCATTATCGGCAAAGAAGTCGACCGTCTCAAGCGCTTCTTCCAGTGACTTTACACTTAAGCCAGCTGAGTTTTCGCTGTATTTATCCATAAAGCCAGCACGGTACACGCGAGAACCCAGCACCTGGTTAGTATTAAAGAGCGCTTCAATTTCCATAATATTGTCATGATCGTTCCCCATATCTCTAACGCTGGTAACACCGTTCGCAATATTAAGAATACCGTTATCTTTTGATAAATGACCGTGCATATCCCAAAGCCCTGGGATCAAGGTTTTCCCTTTTCCATCAAGGCTAGCTACGCCATTTTGTTTTTTAATATGTTTAGTTATTTCTACAATCTTGCCATTTTTAATTAACACATCATGGTTTTTCAGCAGTTTTTTCTGCTCACCATCAAAGACGGCAACATTTTCAATCAGTAATGCAGGGACATCATGTGTCAGCTTGCTAGCGAGGTTTTCTAAATACTGCTGTTCGGCTTGTTTTTGGATAGCCTCAAGCTCTTCGAACTGTGATTTGGTATAGCCGTCACGCAAGACATACATTGATCCCCAACTTTGTGCGAAGTAGTTACCATCGTCGTCATACCATGCAAAATTAGGAGTAAGACTAAGACCACTCGTTACTAATAGATGAACGGTTTGCTCCCCCAACTTCATCGTCTTCATTTTTTCGATAAGCATTTTACCTTGAGGGTAAACATCTAATTCGTATTTATTATTTTTTAGAACATAACGCATCGTCGCGTTATCTAGTGCAAGGCGATTATTAGACGGTACGTAGAAATCGAGTGTCGCGTCAGCCTTAATGCCTGATTCATTGACACTTTTCCACTGCGCAATGCCTCTGTTATAGCTAAACGTTTCATCAATTGCGGAGCCAAAAGCAGAACGCCCTTTAAGACTAAAATTGATGGGTAGTCCTTTTTCATTCAACTTTAAGGTTTCATCAATTAAGATCCGACGGTTGTTCCAGCCGAACTCAATTTTAGCTTTATAGTTTTGCTCGTCGATTTTTTCTTGGGTTAGCGTGCCCGCTAAGCCTTTTTCTGAGTAAACATTATTGGTAATGGTGTCAGCAAATACCGCCCAACTTTGAGTAGTTAAAAGCGCCGCAACGAGTGTCGACAAGGCACTTCGCTTTGTTATTATTTTTGTCATGTTCTTGTTCCTTACATTTCCGTTTAACAACAATGATATTACATCAAGATAACAAAAAGCGAAGTGCTTTAACTGTTACAATTCGTGTTGATTTCACCACTCAATCAGACTTTTAGTAACCTGCTGCTTGACCATCTTTCCTTGTTTCGGATGCACCGTAGTACACTCCAGTTTTACCATCTCGCATAATCGCTTGATAACCGCCATAGGGACCAACTGCTTCTTGTAATTTGTGACCCTTTTTTATCAGCTCTCTACGGGTTTCCATGGAAAAACCAGACTCGAGACTGACATACCCTCCATCAGTCATGATTTCACCGGTTGGTTGCGATGAACCACTGTGCAAAATTCTAGGCGCATCGCCCGCTTCTTGTAGATTCATACCAAAATCAATCATGTTAATCAGGATCTGCGCATGCATTTGCGGTTGAGTAGCGCCTCCCATCACGCCATAACTCATCCATGGTTTACCATCTTTTGTGACAAATGCAGGAATAATGGTGTGAAAAGGTCTTTTTCCCGGCGCATAACCGTTGTAATGGTTTTTATCTAACGCAAATAGCTCGCCTCTATTTTGCAAGACAAATCCAAGTTTAGCTGGAGTCATACCCGAGCCCATACCACGGAAATTACTTTGGATCAGCGACACCATATTCCCTTCTTTATCGGCAGTCGTAAGATAAATGGTGTCCCCTTCTACAGGACCTGCATGATCGCGTTTTGCTGCTTTATTTGGATCAATCAATGCGCGTCTTTTATCTGCATATACTTGCGAAATAAGTGTCGCGACTGGTATCTCATTAAAGTCTGGATCGGCGTAGTATTTTGCTCTATCCGCAAAGGCTAGTTTTTTTGCTTCAACAAAAGTGTGAATATACTCTGGGCTGTCGAATCCCATTGCCTTGATATCATAGCCTTCTAAAATATTGAGAATTTGCTGGGCGGCAATGCCCTGACCATTGGGAGGTAGTTCCCATAATGTGTAGCCGCGATAATCAGCACTTACGGGGTCAACCCACTCACTGTGGTGCTCAGCCAAGTCTTGGTAACTTAAGTATCCACCATTTGCCTTCATGTAACGGTCAATTTCTTTAGCAATTTCGCCTTTATAAAAAGCATCGCGGCCTTTATCTGCAAGTAACTCATAGGTATTAGCGAGTGCCGGATTCTTAAATATCTCCCCCTTTTTAGGCATTTCCCCATCAGGCATAAATACTTCTTTAAATCCGGCATATTGCTCACGAGCCGACACCGAGCGCTGCATATAATAAGCAATCAACTCAGAAACTGGAAAGCCGCTTCTAGCGTAGTCGATACTGGGTTGAAGTAACTGTTTCATTGGCAGTTTGCCAAATTTGTTGTGTAGTTCAAACCAACCATCGACCGCACCGGGGACAGAAACAGGAAGCGGCCCATAGCTTGGAATTGTATCGCCTTGCTGCTGTAATTTTGCTAGCGAAAGGCTTTTTGGTGAGCGCCCCGAAGCATTGAGACCAAATAACTTTTGTTGCTTCGCGTCCCACACAATCGCAAATAAGTCGCCACCAATACCGCAACCTGTAGGCTCCACTAAGCCAAGCATGGCATTGGCTGCAATTGCAGCATCTATGGCGCTTCCGCCTTGCTTCAATACCTCTATTGCAACTTGTGTTGCCAGTGGTTGAGAAGTTGCCGCCATGCCCTGGGTGGCAATAACCTCAGAACGACTAGCGAAAGCTTTTCCCGTGATCCTGTCATAAGCGAGAGCCGCTGAGCTTACTGATGCACAAAGCATAGTAACCAGCGTGCATTTAACTACCTTATTCATTATTTTCTCTTTTGTTGTTTTCTTTTTAACCAATATAAAAAGCCAAATTGCTTACAGCAATTCATTTGCGGTCAAAGCGAAAGAAAACGAGATTGGACCTAATGCGAAAACTCAACAATCCATTGTCATAGTACTCACTCTACCACGAGAATATTCGCCCAAATTTGATACAGGTTTTTGCAGCTGGACTACACTAATGTTGGAGTGTTCTGCAGGAAAAAATAAACGCAACGGGATCGGGGTAATTGAATTGGTTATTTATGAGTAATCAGGTTATTTCTATAAATTTAAAACAAACGCTGACTTGGGGCACGGTACTCTGTGGCTTGGTGATCTCGTCTTTTATTATCTCCATTTCATATGTTAACCAGCGAGACATGCTGCTCGAAAGCTATGAGGCTAGGCTGAGACAAAACTTTACGCATTTAGGTAGACATCTTTTCACTGAATTTGTGGAGGGCAACGATAATCAGATAAGTCTGACTCTCGAGGATTATTATTCTGACGGTAAATATAAAGCGCTCTTCCTTATTCAAGGAGAAACGCTCCTCAACGAAAGCCAACACTCAGCGATTGGACTACAAGTATTTAATCAAGTTATCAGTCAGGCGCAAGCGACAGCAACATTACGCACACTTGATCTCACTGTAACATTTGACCCTAATCAGCAGCACTTTCTCGCAGCCATTCCCATTTCACCTAAAGTGCCCGTCGCTGAGTCCGCTGATGTAGTTAGGCTGATTGCTATTTATGACGTAAGCACCGTTTTTCTTTCGTTAAAGCAACAATTGATAACGAAGGCGAGTATTTTAGCGGTGTTTTTGATACTCATCATTATCGCGCTACTAAGCTTTACTCATTACTTCATTCATAAGCCAATCAAAAGACTGATCCAAGTAGGCGATGCATTATCCACAAAGTCTTTGAGCAGTAGAGCCGACATAGTGGGACATGGCGAGCTTGGAGTCCTTGCTAAGCAATTCAATGTCATGGCACAAACGTTAGAGAAAAACTGGCAACAACAATTACAAAGCACCCAAGAATTACAGCGTCGGCACGCTCTTATTAATAGTGTTTTTGAGGCTTTACCGGATATATTCTTTATAATCAATACGGATGGTACCATCTTAGAATGCCATACCGGAAAATCAGACGACTTGTATATGTCGCCTGAGCAGTTTATCAACAAGAAAATGGCGGAGGTACTGCCCTCCCACGCAGCTAAACAATTTAGCCAAGCCATCAAGTCTGCCAATCAGCGCCACCAATTAACCCAAATAGAATATCCACTGACAATTGCTGATCAAGCGAAGCTATTCGAAGCTCGGTTATCTCCTATTCCAGGAACAGATCAACTGGTTATCGCAGTGCGAGATATCACCGAGAAAAAGCGTCAAGAAGAAGTCATTTTACATCACGCTTTTTATGATTCATTGACCGATTTACCAAATCGCTTTTTAGCGATGGAGCGGCTAGCACAGCAACTGTTTGATGCGGAACGCAACGATGAGCTTGCGGTAGTGTTTTTTATTGATTTAGATGATTTTAAAAGGATCAATGATTCACTCGGACACGAAACGGGGGATCAAATTCTCATCGCTTCGGGGGAAAGGCTCAAGCAATCTCTACGTGAGCAAGATACCGTGTCACGCCTCAGTGGTGATGAGTTTATTGTGTTGATGGGAGGGTTTAAGCACACTGCAGACATTACCTCTGTTGCCGATATGCTCATCAAACTTTTTCACCATCCCATTATTGTCGACGATAAAGATTTTAATATTTCAGTCAGTATAGGTGTTGCTATCTATCCTTTAGACGCGAACTCCCCCCAAGAGTTACTTAGCTGCGCTGATACCGCAATGTACAATGCCAAAAGTAATGGTCGCAACAACTACTGTCTATTTAATCAGAAGATGAGTCAACAGTTATCTCGGCGCATTGAAATTGAGGAAGCATTGCGCGTAGCACTGAATGAAAACGAGTTAGAAGTGTTTTACCAACCGCAATTTTATATTGAAGACAGTGATGTATTTGGCGCGGAAGCTTTACTCCGCTGGCACAGTAAAACACTGGGTAATGTCTCTCCTGCGGAGTTTATTCCCGTCGCAGAACAAAGCGGTTTGATCATCGACATCGGATTGTTTGTGCTCTCAACTGCTATTAACCAAGCACACCAATGGCAGCAACACTTAGACTCCGACATCCGTATCGCAATCAATTTATCACCTAGGCAGTTTAAAGACCCAAGCCTTTTGAAACAGATAGAGCTATTAGTAAAAGACATCCCGATTGCCAATCGCTTTATCGAGTTGGAGATCACGGAAGGCGTACTGATATCAGGACAGGCACAGGTAAAACAGACCCTAACCCAATTACATCAGTTAGGGTTTAAATTATCTTTGGATGATTTTGGTACGGGCTATTCGTCACTGAACTATCTCCGTCATTACCCCTTCGATTTACTCAAAATAGACCGCAGTTTTATCAGCGATATGCTCGCCACTCACGAGTCTAAAGCGTTAGTTAAAACCATTATTGCCATGGCGCATAATTTATCGATGAAGGTAGTCGCCGAAGGCGTGGAGACGCTGGAGCAATTACGTTTATTGCAGCAGCTGGAATGTGACTTTGGTCAAGGATATTTGATCAGCAAACCGCTTTCTGCAGCACAGTTTGAAACCTTTTACCATACTAAGATCGAACCAGTTAAGCGCTCTTCTTAGCAAGAAAAACAAACTTTAAAAGCAACATCGCGCCCGAATATCCACTTGAGATAATAAATCAGGGTAAACACAAGACTAATAAAAATAATATGTTAGTATTGCAAGGCAGTGTAAGGATTTTGAATCATGAATATAGAGTTACTAGTTAGCAAAGCCAAGCAAGTATGTGACAACCGTGGTGCACGATTTACTCCTATTAGAGAAAAAGTATTTAGACTACTCGCCTCTAAACAAGGTGGCGTTGGCGCATACGACTTACTTGAAGAGCTCAAGTTGACGGAAGCGGCTGCAAAACCCGCTACCGTATATCGTGCCTTAGACTTTCTTTCTGAGTTGGGTTTTATCCATAAAATTGAAAGTACTAATGCGTTTATGCTTTGCCATCACTTCGACCACACACATCCAGTGCAGTTACTGATCTGTGATAGTTGCGGTAACGTTCAAGAGTTACACTCAAACACGATTTCGCATGAACTGAACAGCCTAGCTGCAGAAACCGGATTTGTGGTTACAGAGCAAACCATCGAGGCTCATGGCCGTTGCGAAAAATGTAAAGATTAAGTGCAGTGAGCAAAAAAGCCCACTACACTTATCACTAAGAGCGACACTAATTTATTAAAAATGCGTAAGGGAAAGTCCATATGAATGTAGAGTTCATCAACCCCTTTTTATCATCTCTAATCAATGTATTGGCTACAATGGCGCAAACAGAATTGACGCCGGGTAAGCCAAAAGTGAAGAAAGACGAAGTCGCACAAGGTGATGTATCGGGTCTGATTGGCATGGTTGGTCCACAAACGAAAGGGTCATTTTCGATCACCTTTGAGGAGAGCCTAGCGCTAACCATTATGGAGCGTATGCTTGGTGAGCGCCCTGATTCCATTAATGAAGACGTCACTGATATGGTTGGTGAAATCACCAACATGGTCACTGGCGGTGCTAAAAACCTGCTCGGCGAAAAAGGCTACGAGTTTGATATGGCAACACCGGTTGTCGTTTCAGGCCCAGGCCATACCATCACCCATAAATGTGATGGCCCTAAACTTATTATGCCATTCACCTCTCCTGACGGTAATGCCAATATCGAAGTCAGCTTCGACAAACTCGCCTAACAGTTAAAAACACACGTTACTTAATGAGTTGGACTCAAAAACAAATTACCTTGAAGCCTCGAAAACGAGGCTTTCACTTGATAGACGACGAGATTATCTCTCAGCTTCCTGAACTACATGACTATCGTATAGGGCTGCTGCACCTGTTTATACAACACACCTCCGCTAGCCTAACAATTAACGAAAATGCCGACCCAACGGTACGTATGGATATGGAAAGCCACTTTAATCATTTTGTACCACAGAGGCAAAGCTACTACCGCCATGATTATGAAGGTGACGACGATATGCCAGCACATATCAAATCCAGCACTTTAGGATGTGAAGTAACCATTCCCATTTCTGAGGGCCGTCTGCGTTTAGGTACTTGGCAAGGTATTTATCTCGGTGAGCATCGTGACCATGGCGGTGCCAGACGCGTTATCGCAACGCTTCAAGGTGACAGAACAGGCTAGGTATTCAAGCGATTAGCCTTCGATGTATTCGTAGCTTACTCTTGGGGTGACGTTACACAGCAGCTCATATGGAATAGTATCTGCACATTGTGCTATTTCTTCTACGGGCAGGTTTGGTCCCCACATTTCTACTTCGTCACCCACTTGAATGCCATTAGGATTATCACCAATATTCACACTGATCATATCCATAGACACGGTGCCGACTATGCCGTAACGCTGGTTACCAATAACTACTGGGGTGCCAATTTTAGCATGTCTGGGATAACCGTCTCCATAGCCAACACCAATAACGGCAAGATAGGTGTCCTGTTCACATTGCCAACGCCCGCCATATCCCACCGCTTGATGCGCTCTCACCCGCTTGATAGCAATAACTTTAGTGGTTAAGCGCATGACTGGCTTTAAACCGTGTTGCTGGCCCACACGCGCAAGCATAGGAGAAACGCCATAAAGCATTAGGCCCGGGCGGATCCAATCGCCATGAGATTCAGGCCAACCTATGATCCCCGCGGAGTTTGCCAAACACAATGGTGCGTGACTTTGGCCAACTAAAGACTTAAATAGCACTTGTTGTACTTCAGTTTTATTGTCTTTGATATCATCGGCACAAGCAAAATGTGTCATTAAGTGGATTTTATCAGCAACATTTTTTGAGCGCTTAAGGCGGGCATAAAATGCTTCAAACTCTTCAGGCTCAACGCCGAGACGATGCATACCGGTATCTACTTTTAACCAAACGGTGAGCGGCGCATCTAAATTAGCACGCTCAATGGCTTCAAGCTGAGAAATGTCATGCACTATGGTTTGCAAATTATTGGCAAGTAGAATAGGTAAATCAGAAGGATGAAAAAAACCTTCTAACAGAACAATTGGTTTAGTAATACCACCTGTTCTAAGCGCGAGCGCTTCATCAACTCTCGCCACAGCAAATGCATCCGCATCTTGCAAATGCTGAGCTATTTTAACCAAACCATGACCATAAGCATTGGCCTTAAGTACCGCCATAATCTTACTTTTTGGCGCCAGTTTTTGCGTTAACTGTAGGTTTTCTCTCAGCGCGGTTAAATCTATTTCAGCACTCGCTAGTCGCATTTCACTACTCAATTGACAGTTAATATTCGTCATCCATTGCTGGACCCGCATAGTTATCGAATCGAGAGTATTGACCTTGGAAAGTTAACCTAACCTTACCGATCGGACCGTTACGTTGCTTACCTATGATGATTTCGGCCGTGCCTTTGTCTGGGCTATCGTCGTTGTAAACTTCATCACGATAAATAAACATGATTAAGTCGGCATCCTGCTCGATAGAGCCTGATTCACGTAAGTCGGAGTTTACTGGGCGTTTATCTGCACGTTGTTCTAGCGTACGGTTAAGCTGAGAAAGCGCGATAACTGGACATTGCAGCTCTTTGGCTAACGCCTTTAATGAACGAGAAATCTCGGCAATCTCAAGCGTACGGTTGTCTGAAAGGCTCGGTACGCGCATGAGCTGCAAGTAGTCCACCATGATCATGCTGATCCCACCGTGATCGCGTGCAATTCGTCTAGCGCGTGAACGCACGTCTGTTGGTGTAAGACCAGATGCATCATCTATGTACATCTTGCCCTTTTCCATCAGTAAGCCCATGGTGGATGACAGGCGTGCCCAATCGTCATCATCTAATTGACCGGTACGTACCTTGGTTTGGTTGATACGGCCGAGTGAGGCGAGCATCCTCATCATGATCTGTTCTGAAGGCATCTCTAGCGAGTAGATCAGTACCGGCTTATCTTGCGTCATCGCGGCATGCTCAGCCAAGTTCATCGCAAACGTGGTTTTACCCATCGACGGACGCGCTGCAACAATGATCAAGTCAGAAGGCTGTAGTCCTGCCGTCATCTTGTCTAAGTCACCGTAGCCTGTACTTACCCCGGTAACACCATCTTGTGGAGATTGGTAAAGTTCTTCAATTTTATCAACAGTTTTCTCTAGGATGCTGTGAATACTTTGCGGACCTTCAGTGCTTTTAGTGCGCTGCTCAGCAATCTTAAATACCTTGCTCTCAGCTAAATCTAACAGCTCATGGCTATCTCGTCCCTCAGGATTAAAGCCAGCCTCTGCTATTTCATTCGCCACACCAATCATTTCACGAACAACCGCACGCTCACGTACGATACTCGCGTATGCATCAATGTTTGCAGCACTTGGCGTGTTTTTAGCAATCTCAGCAAGATAGGAGAAACCACCTATGGTTTCTAACTGATTGTTCTTTTCTAGATTCTCAGAAATCGTGATTAAGTCGATAGGTTGACTAAGCTCTACCAGCTTTTCCATTGCTTCAAAAATCAGCTTATGGGTTCTGGTATAAAAGTCATGAGACACCACCAATTCCGCAACACGGTCGAAGGCTTCATTATCTAGCATCAAGCCACCGAGCACAGATTGCTCAGCTTCAATTGAGTGCGGTGGAACTTTTAAGGTATCGACTTGTATATCTGGTTTAGCCATATCACAACATTGAGAAATTGAAGGCCCTCTATTGTATCTGGTCTACCCATAAGTGCAAATAACAAAAGGCCAGAGTTTGGGGGAAACTCTGGCCTTTTGTTGTTCTTACTGCTCTATTGCTTCACTAGTTACGCTTTAGCTCAATATTGCCGCTAACGGTATCAATTTCTACATCTGCATTACCACCGTTAAGCACAAACTCAAGTGAACGAGCTGGGCCATATTTGGCTTTTTTAACTTGCTCTGAACTTAGCTCATTGGTGATATGACCACCAGAATGCGCGTTGATTTCAAACCTTGCCGATACATCTGCAGGGAAATAAAGCTCAATATCGCCACTAACGCTGTCCATATTTATATTAGCGTTATCCAGTAACTTTGCCGCATATACTGCAATTTCGCCGTTAACGGTAGATAAGCGCAAGTCTTTTAACTCTGCCATCTTCAACTCGACTTCGCCATTGACGTTTTCCAAGCGCAGCTCGGTTGCAGTGGTTTGTGTTTTAATTTCGCCATTAACGGCGTTAAACCTTAATTTACCGCTCGAAGCGATATCTTCAATGTCCCCATTGACGGTTTCAAACTGAATATTGCCATCTAAGTCACGACTATCGATATCACCATTTACCGTTTCTAATGCAATTTTGCCGCTGATTTTACTCGCTTTAATATTACCGTTGACTGTTTTGATACGGGCGCCCGCCGTTAAATCAGCAGCCTCAACGTCAACCACCACCCCTTCAAAATTCAATTCACTGCTACGAGGCATGTAAATGGTGAGTTTAGAGCCATCACCCCCGCCCCAACTTTTATAGCGTCTTGGCATCTTCACGATAAACTCGGTTACCTCACCAGAGGTTTCAAGTTTATAACCCTCGGCTTTATCGTCTAACTCGCCTGTCACTTTAAAAACATTTTTATCCCATGTTTTTATCGTTACGTCACCGCGCTGATTCTCGATGACAACTTTACCATTTGCAGGAACCGACAGTTCTTTATCGATAGATTCTCCAGCAAACACTATCGCAGGTAGCGCCGCTAGACTAATAATTAATGCTTTCATCCTAATTCTCCTAAATTTGTTGCCAACGAGGTTGGTGAACCTTATTGATTAAGTCGAGTTGCTGCTGATAAACCTGAGCTAACATTTTTAACAGCGCAGCGTTCTCAGGATCTTGCTTTAAAGACAACTTAATCGCTTGTTCCGCCTGCTCGAGCTCTTGCAATTGTGTCTGCCAATCAGAAGTCAGCGCTGGCTGCGTTTCATATTGAACCAGTAAAGACTGCTTTTGCTGCTCAAAAAAAGCGCTAATATTAGCCAGTGAGTCTTGCTTGGGCTGATTCATAATGACTTGCCAAGCGAGTAAGCCCGCAATAGTACACGCAGCAATACCAGATAACTTTTGCCAATTATTTTGCTTTGGCGACTGCATCGGTTGTGCTTGATTGATTGCACGCTCAACGCCTTGCCATAAGTCACGTTGTGGCTTTGGCTGCGACTGTTCGTCATTCAGTGCGGTATGCATAAATTCATCAAAAGATGGTTTAGTCATTGTTGTACCACTCCTGTAATAAGTTACGTGCTCGGTGATATTGCGATTTACTCGACCCTACGGCCATGTTTAACATATTGGCAATTTCCTCGTGGCGATACCCTTCGACAGCATGTAATACGAAGACCAACCTGGCACGTTCCGGCAATCTGACAATGAGTTTATCTAGGCCATTTAGCTCTCCTAGCTGCTCAGCTCCTTGCTCATCCAGTCCGGATTGTTCAAAGCTTACGACCTTTTGTAACCAGTTTTTTTGCTTTCTAAGGTAGCTGATAGCAATATTACTGGTCACACTATGTAGCCAAGTCGTAAATTGTGATTGCCCTTTAAATTGGTCTATCTTTTGCCACAATTGCACAAAAACTTCCTGACATGCATCTTCTGCATGAGCGGGCTCAGCGAGCAATCTAAGACATAATGCATATACGCGACGGTGATGTTGCTCAAATAGTTCGCGAAATGCACCTTGGTCCCCTTGCTGGCACCTAGCCACTAGCGCATCGGTTTGTTCTTGTGTAAATGCCTCTTTGGCATTAATTATCATGCGTCTGTTCCTTTGGGTTGATTCCTTCATCTTCGCATATCGAATGGAACAAACAAAGTCACCAACGCTCAATTGCCAATTTCTACTTTTTTATAAAGTACTTATTTAGACGCAGATAAAATCAGAAATGGTTTAAAAGGGTTGGAAAAAATTTTACTTTTTTATTTAGCAGCAAAAAGTGGAACCTGACGCTCCACTCAGGAAAGTTACTCAGCGCTGTTAGCCTCGCTCTCGTCGGCAACTTGGTAAGGTTTATAGTGCCAGCCCTTAAAGACTAATTTCGGCTTTTGTCCCGGCGGCTGTACGCCAATGCCTGCATTTTTTAATGCTTGATCAAAGTGGATCCCTGTACCACCGGTACCAGTAATCGATGCCCCTCGAACTGTACCGTACAATTGCCCACTGCCGTTCAACAGAATAGAAGTTAACGGTGAATAAATAGCAGCATATAGTGACGATGCGCCGCTAAATACAAAACCCTCGGGACCATCAAATGAAGAGTACACGCTAAACACGGGCAGTTTGCTGTTCTTGGTTAAGCCTTCTTGCTCAGCAATAACCTTAGCACTTGCACCAATAGAAACTTTGCCAGTAGTGAACACGGTCAGAGAACTTTCTTTTTCTATCCAGATATGGGTGTCACCAGTTAATGTGAGGTCACCATCAATCAACCAAATCACATCGCCACCTGAGATCTTGATTTTGCCATCAGATCCTAACTTCAACCCTTTAAATGGAAACGCGAGCTGAGTTTTTTCTGTCGCTGTGCCGAGGTTTTGATCCACTCCTTGGAATAAATAAATGGTGTGCTCTTTGGCAACATACACGCTCGATCCATTACGCTCATACACTGCCTGTTTTGGTTTAAAATGTAAGATTTGTTGCGCGCCTACATTGAGAGGAGTAAATCGATTACGAGGATCGATAATGCTATCCATATTAAAGGGTAACGCCAAAGGATCACACTCTTTATTAGGCTTTGCAGGGTCGTAGTCGGGAGAATCAGGATCGTACACCTTTACCGGCTCAACCACTAAATCAGCGACTCTAAATTTAGCATCGGAGTAATGCACACCATCTTGAACTTGCAAGCCAGTATCTTTAAATTGACCACTGCCAGTATATTGAATATCGAACGCATCGCCATTTTGGTTGATGATCTCAGCGCCCCACTCCATTTTCGCGTCACCCATGGCGCGCACATAACCTTGGATCTTGCCGCCTCTATGGGTAAAAAAGCCGCGGCTGTAGACATTACCTTCTACTCGAATACCACTTGATGACGGCGAAATATCTACCCCAGTATTTGATCTAACGTCACCCAAAATAGGTGAAGAACCTTTTAAGTAAATCACACCAGATGCTTCAACATCGCCTTTAATCGGAGAGTGACCTGATAGCACCACATCTGCATCGCCCACCACAGTGTGTACATCACCATCATGGCTTTTTGTTTCTTCGTAAGTGCCTTTCGATGAGTCATAGCTGTCAACAGAGCCACTACCAGATAGGTTCACACCTTTACAACCAGTAACCGCATTTTGGAATATGGACTCTTTCGCTGCTGGCTGTAACTCGAAGCGCGCAACTAGCCGATGGTTCGCGTGCTCACCATGACGCTGACCTAAGCTTTCAATTTCAAACTCATTGCCATTGGCATTAACCGAGATCTGATATTGCGAATCAGAGATCGTTCCACTACCGGTTTTACTAATACCATTTATCAGCGCATTGACATCTTGTGGATTGCCACTTAACGCCGCATCCAGCTTTTGACGATATTCTCTGATCCCTTGTTCAGCCACTAATCTTGCATTAATGTCTTTTTGGAAGTTACCACTTAACCTTTCTTGTACAACACCTTCCTTGAGGGAAGCGAATACCACAACGCTAGCCATGCCGCCAAGCAGCATCACTTTAACCAGTGTAAAACCTTGTTGTTTCATTGTATTAGCTACCTAATCCAGCGTAAAAATTCATCTGTATGCCTGTACCGTATTGTGTCGGAAAACTACTACCTTGTATTGTGACTGTAATTAACTGACCACTGGCATCGGTTGCAAACGCGAGTCCAGTTACCCCTTTCAAAAGATTGATATCGCCAGTGCCGCGATCGCACACTAAATACCCATCTTGTAAAAAATAGCGTTCAGTGTAGTCAACCGTGGGGACACTGCCATCACAAGCGGGCACCCCAGCCAATTGCCGGATCGTAATATCGGTCGCCGTCACAGTAGGGATTTCCTGAGTTTGCTTGATGCTGCGCATCAGCACTCGATTGGTATAGCGAACAATCTCTTGTGATGTCGCAAGCTGCTGGCTTGTCGTCACCGTTTCTTTTATCGACGTGTATGACGTTGCAATCCCAATCACTAATACTAATCCCACAACCATCGCGACCATGAGTTCCAGTAAGGTATATCCCTTTATTTGTTTCATACGCCTCCTCCTGGTGGTGGAGCGCAAGTATCCTCAACATTTGGGTAACTGGTAGTCAAAGAAATTTGGTTTTCAGCAGAGTTTTTTACCCGTTTATCTTCCCAACTCACTGTAAGCTGCATGTTATTGCTATATACCGGAGGCAGCGCTAACGTATAGCGACTATCCGCTGGATGCAGCTGTTGAATAAGTGGATTAGCAAGTGTCATATCATCGTTGTTGTGTTGCAATTCACATAACAAGGGCCATATCCTCTCAATTGCATTTTGGCCATGAATTAACGCCATCGTGTATTGAAAGCTATTGGAGGCAAACTGTAATGACTTAAGCTGCGTCGCAGCAAGACCAAGCAACATAAGCCCAGCCACCAACATCGACACCACGACCTCAATGAGAGAAAACCCCTTACTTAACTGCAATTTTGTTCCGCCTCAGCTAACCAACTTTGACCACTGACCAGCACACATAAACGATAATCCTGGGTATCGGTAATGTTGTCGGTGATCAATATATTGTTTGTCGCCAGCACTTCGCCACTTTCGCGCACAACTTGATCGGCCAGTGCCACTTCTATCGAGCTATGCTTAATAGAAAACCGCCCCACTTCGGTCAATTGGCCATTTTCATTGGTTTTCACAACCCAGTCGCTGTCCTCAACGACCAGTGATACCTGTTGCTCACGTCGAACCGCTTCACTGCGGGCCAAGCGATATACCGCCTGCAGTTGATTAGCATGTGTCGTAAGTCTGTCTTGCTGAATTTGCTTTATAAAACTTGGCGCAGCTATCGAAGCTAAAATTGCAAGTATTGCCATGGCAATAAGCAGCTCAAGCAAGGTAAACCCTAAATGTCTATTGCCAGCAATCATTGTTCTTCGGTCCTTGTTCACCAAGATGGTTGATACTTAGCACACCACATTTATCAGTCGCTTGTGCTTTTCCCACTATTGGCGTGGCTGTAAATTGATATCCCAAATTACGGTACTGCCCAACTGCGCCATTTGGTTTATCAGTGGGAATATATTTAAACATGTAGAATTTAGATTCAGGCAGATCTGTAAGTAAACTCGCATCAGGGTAGCCACTATTACGGCTGTATATGCGTTCAATCACCCCCGCCATTTCCAACATTTGCTGCTGTGCTTGCGAACGACGTCCATCCTGAACGTATTCCACATATGACGGATATGCCACGCTGGCTGTGATCGCCACTATTGCAACGGCAATTAATAGCTCCGTAAGCGTAAAACCTTTATTTACAGACATTTAATTATTCCACCACTAAATTGATAGCGCTGTCATTTTATTCCACTGTATGACAGACAAAAGACAAAGAAAAGGACTAACCTATAATATGTAAACATAACATGGAGCGAAAGTTTCTAAAAAGGAAACTTATTACACCACATTACAGCAGTATTGCCTTTTGATATAAGGCAAACTTTGAGCGAGAGGATCATCCATGTCACACCTTAAATTGGTATGAATAAGATTATTATTATGATTTTCTTCGAGGGGTTACTTAATTCAACCTAAAAGTTGGATACCAACAAAACCAATAGTATTAAGAATATCTGTTAACTAGGTTTTTACTATCCGAAACTCGGGATCATTTAGGTAAATTAAGTGAATAAAAAGCCGTGTATAAAAATACACGGCTTTTTTAAGCTCAATTAAAAATTAAGCTTCAGCAATTACGATTACTTTGATCGTAGCTGTAACGTCAGAGTGTACTTGGATAGCTACGTCGAACTCGCCAGTCTCACGGATAGTACCAAGAGGTAGACGAACTTCTGACTTAGAAACCTCAACACCTACTGCAGAGATAGCATCAGCAATATCGCGAGTACCGATAGAACCGAATAGCTTACCTTCGTCACCCGCTTTAGAAACTAGAGTTACTTCAGCTAGTGCTTCTAGTTTTTCAGCGCGTGCCTGTGCAGCAACTAGCTCTTCAGCGATTTTCGCTTCAAGCTCAGCGCGACGTGCTTCGAAAGTTTCAATGTTAGATTTAGTTGCAGGAACTGCTTTACCCTTAGGGAATAAGAAGTTACGTGCGAAGCCAGATTTAACATTAACCTGATCACCTAGGCTACCTAGGTTTGCAATTTTGTCTAGTAGAATAACTTGCATGTCTCTACACCTTTTAAAAACTAGTAATCAGCTGCTTACTTGTGTAAGTCAGTGTATGGAAGAAGGGCTAGGTAGCGAGCACGCTTGATAGCAGTTGCTAGCTGACGCTGGTATTTAGCGCTAGTACCTGTGATACGGCTAGGTACGATTTTGCCACTTTCTGTTACGTAGTTTCTAAGAGTAGCCAGATCTTTGTAATCAATTTGTTGTACGCCTTCCGCTTTAAAACGGCAGAACTTACGACGTCTGAAATAACGTGCCATGAGTAATTTCCTCAATTAATTCTTTCAATATGTTGTGCGTGCAATACCAGCTGACTCAAGCCATTTCGGCTCTCGTGGCGATTTATAAAACCGCGAACTTGTAATGCTTGCCCAACGTATAAATGCTCAGTTTGGTTTCGGAACTGTTCTCCACTGGCAACCACTTGAATACGCACGTAGGCATTTCGAGTAAGGTCAGCCTCTAATTGCATTGATTTGTGCTCAAGTACAAATATGCAATGTGGGATCCCAGCTGGGCTTTGACTAAATTTAGGTGTTTTACAAATCACGCCCGAAAGCAGATATTGATTGGTATACAGGTCAACCTGATTACTCACCATTACCTCGAAAGGTTAGTCAAATCCGAAATCAACAACGATTAAGCAGAAGCTGCTTCTTTTTTCTCTTCTTTTGCAAGAGGAGACGCTTCAGTTACCGCGTTTTTAGTACGCATAACTAGGTTACGAAGCACTGCATCGTTGTAGCGGAAAGAAGTTTCAAGCTCGTTGATTACTTCAGTTGGTGCTTCAACGTTCAAAAGAACATAGTGTGCTTTGTGAAGCTTTTCGATTGGGTAAGCCAGTTGACGACGACCCCAGTCTTCTAGACGGTGAATAGTACCGCCAGCTTCAGTGATAGCACCAGTATAACGCTCGATCATACCAGGTACTTGCTCACTTTGGTCTGGGTGAACCATGAATACGATTTCGTAATGACGCATGGATATTCCTTACGGTTAGTATAGCCTTGTCCCGTTTCGGCCAGTCGGGGTAAGGCAAGGAACGATAATAGTAAGGCCGAAAGAGCGCGTATTTTACGCGTAGCATTAAAATTAAGCAATCAGTTTGTTATGAAAAATTGGTGGAATAAAGCTATATCTGCAAGGGGTTTTTAGAATGATTGAAAAATAAGAATATTTAGGAGAGTTGGAGCGGCACACGAGGTTCGAACTCGTGACCTCGACCTTGGCAAGGTCGCGCTCTACCAGCTGAGCTAGTGCCGCATTCCATAGTTAGCTCGTTATGTTGTCGGTAATAAAGGCAAGGTCGCGTTGATTACCTACTGCAGCTGAGCTAGTGCCGCATCACAATCTTTAGCTCTGAATTTGTCGGTAACTACGCTAGGTCGCGTCCTTACCTGTAGCCGCGGAGCTAGTGCCGCATCACATTTTTTAGTTTATACACCTAAAGTAAGTGTTTGGAGCGGCACACGAGGTTCGAACTCGTGACCTCGACCTTGGCAAGGTCGCGCTCTACCAGCTGAGCTAGTGCCGCATCACAATATTTAGCTCTGGATTTGTCGGTAACTACGCTAGGTCGCGTCCTTACCTGTAGCAGCTGAGCTAATGCCGCATCACATCATATTCTTTGTTTTTTCAGTCGAATACAAACTGAGAAGTTTGGAGCGGCACACGAGGTTCGAACTCGTGACCTCGACCTTGGCAAGGTCGCGCTCTACCAGCTGAGCTAGTGCCGCATTCCGATGTAGCTCTTAATTTTCCGCTGGGCGCAACCTAAAGGTCGCGTCTAACGTTTTAGCAGCTGAGCTAATGCCGCATCACATCATATTCTTTATTTTTCCAGTCGAATACAAACTGAGAAGTTTGGAGCGGCACACGAGGTTCGAACTCGTGACCTCGACCTTGGCAAGGTCGCGCTCTACCAGCTGAGCTAGTGCCGCATTCCATAGTTAGCTCATTGTGTTGTCGATAATTACGCAAGGTCGCGTTGATTACCTATAGCAGCTGAGCTAGTGCTGCATCACAATATTTAGCTCTGAATTTGTCGGTAACTACGCTAGGTCGCGTCCTTACCTGTAGCAGCTGAGCTAGTGCCGCATCACATTTTTTAGTTTATACACCTAAAGCAAGTGTTTGGAGCGGCACACGAGGTTCGAACTCGTGACCTCGACCTTGGCAAGGTCGCGCTCTACCAGCTGAGCTAGTGCCGCATTCCATAGTTAGCTCATTATATTGTCGGTAACTACGCAAGGTCGCGTCTTTACCTGTAGCAGCTGAGCTTGTACTGCTTTATTTATGCTCAAGAAACCCCGCAAGGCTTGTCATCTCAAGCGGGGCAGGATTCTACAAGATAAAATTTGCTTTGCAAGTGTTTTTTAAACTTTGAAGAATTTTTCTTGATAAACTTTCAGCTCCATGATGGAGTCTTTGATATCATCCAGTGCTAAATGAGAGCTTTTTTTCTTTATTTCACCCAATAGCTCTGGCTTCCAGCGTCTCGCAAGTTCTTTTATCGTACTGACATCCAAATTACGATAGTGGAAATAAGCTTCTAGCTCTGGCATGTATTTGTTGAGGAATCTACGGTCTTGACCAATAGAGTTACCACACATTGGAGAAGCACCTGGCGGCACCCACTCTTTAAGGAAATCTAGTGTTTGCTTAACTGCATCTGCTTCCGTGAACTGACTCGCTTTACAGCGAGCAGTTAGACCTGAGCGACCATGTTGATTGGTGCACCACTCATCCATATTGTCCAACAGCTCATCACTTTGATGAATTGCCACTACTGGACCTTCAGCTAAAACATTGAGATCACCGTCTGTGATCACCGTCGCGATTTCTAAGATTTTATCTGTTTTCGGTTCTAGCCCCGTCATCTCTAGATCGAGCCAGATCAAGTTTGATTCATGAAAAGTCATACTTTACCTTAGCGGTACTTTCCTTTAGATCCAATGCAATTAGATATATCATATTAGTTTAAACACTCGACCTAAAGCTTTTTTTACCATGCGCGGCGTTTTATTGATTTATAGCCTAAATTTGAACGCTCTGCACGCCTAAGCTTAAACAGATTATAAACATGGCAAAGAAAAAGAAACTCAGTAAGGGCCAATCCCGTCGGATTAAAGCCAATCATCAGAAGCGAATCGATAAAGCGAAAGAGACAGAAGTATCTGATGTTTCATGGCAAAACGACAACTTAGGGCCAACAGAAGCTGCAGTGGTGATCAGCCGCTTCGGCCAACATGCGGATATAGAAACCACAGACCAAGAGGTTTTGCGTTGCAATATCCGTCGTACCGTAACAAGCTTAGTTTGCGGTGATGAAGTCATTTTTCGTCGTGCCAAGGTCAGTGATGGTGACTTAGCCGGCGTAATTGAGGCTGTACATGAAAGGCGCACACAACTCACTCGTCCAGATTTTTATGACGGTGTGAAAGTTGTTGCTGCAAATATTGACCAAATATTGATGGTGTCGGCCGTTGTGCCTGAATTTACCCCTCAAATCATCGATCGCTATTTAGTCGCTTGTGAGGATATGGGGATAGAGCCGATTTTATTACTAAATAAAATTGATTTGCTTGACCAAGAAAGCCTCGAATATATTGATGAAGTCTTAGATATATATCGTGAGCTTGGCTATCGCGTACTGTTAGTCAGTACAAAATCAGGCGAAGGCATTGACGAGTTAAAACACATGCTTGAGGACAAAAATAACATTTTTGTTGGACAATCAGGGGTTGGCAAATCAACGTTGGTCAATACGGTACTACCCAATGCAGATATTCTCACCAAAGAAGTCTCCGAAAATAGCGGCTTAGGGCAACATACAACCACAGTATCGCGCTTACACCACTTGCCGTCCGGTGGAAACCTGATCGACAGCCCAGGGATCCGTGAGTTCGGCCTATGGCACTTAGACGTGGAACGCGTCACTTGGTGCTTTAAAGAATTTAGGGAGTTTATTGGCGGTTGCCGCTTTAGAGACTGTAAACACCTGAACGATCCGGGATGTTTACTTCGTGAAGCCGTAGATGAAGGTAAAATCAGCGAATTACGTTTTGAAAGTTACCATCGTATTTTAGAGTCTATGGCTGATGGCCGCGCAGGTGCGCGCGCGCCGAGAGTCTGATAATATTTGCTAAATTGGCTCAATGACTTGAGCCCGATAGCCACTTCGCAATACAAAAAAGCGAAAGTGACAAGACTAATAATTAGGAACTGTTAAAAGTGAATTTGGATAAACTAAAAATTGCCATGCAATATGCATTACCTAAACATGCGGTTTCTCGTTTGGTTGGTAAGCTTGCCGCAGCAGAAGCTGGCGCCTTAACCACAAAGCTAATTAAGCTGTTTATCAAACAATATAAAATCGACATGAGCGAGGCATTGCACGAAGATCCAGCTCACTATAAAACCTTTAACGAGTTTTTTACCCGTCCGCTGAAGCCGGGGATCCGTCCTTTGGCAGAAGATAGCGATATCCTTGCCCACCCAGTTGATGGTGCAATCAGCCAACTTGGTGATGTCGTCGATGGTCAAATTATCCAAGCTAAGGGCCACAACTACAGCTTACAGACGCTGCTAGGTGGTAAAGAAGAAGACGTTGCGCCTTATGTTGGTGGTAAGTTTGCAACGATTTATCTAGCGCCGAAGGATTATCACCGTATCCACATGCCGGTTGATGGCACACTTCGTAAAATGATTTATGTACCAGGCGACTTATTCTCAGTAAATCCACTTACTGCGCAAAATGTGCCTAATTTATTTGCTCGTAACGAGCGAGTTGTTGCTATTTTTGACACTGAGATTGGTCCGCTTTCTATGGTATTGGTTGGTGCAACTATCGTCGCTAGCATTGAGACGATTTGGGCCGGTACAGTGACACCACCAGCCGGAAGAGATGTCTTTACTTGGACATATCCAGCAGAAGGTGACAACGCGATAATGCTGAAAAAAGGCGAAGAGATGGGTCGCTTTAAGCTTGGTTCTACCGTGATCTTAGCGTGGGGGGCAAATAAGGCTGAGTTCTTAGATGGCCAAAACCCAGAGACTGTCACACGCATGGGTACACCTTTCGCAAAAATAGCAGAGTAAATTACTTTTATACCAATTTGCTTAATTAAGTGACCTATTTTGAGGCGAGAAAATCTTGTCGATAACAAGGCAAAAATTTTGCTATTTAGTTTGTTCTAAATAAGAAATTTTTAACGCCGTTAGCGTCAGATTTACTCCTTCAAATTGAGCAAGTATTAAGACTAATTGGTATTAGTGGCTTGAAACTACTTCAAGCCACTACATTCACATTCGGGGTTTTTACTGAGCCTATACTGCTTTTGCTGAAAACTCATACCATCTAGCGTACAAAATACACTTCCTTGGTGATGTCCAAGTAGCACGTTTATGGTCAATAAAGCTTGCTGCGCGCCGATCACCCCCAGTAATGGGCTAATGACGCCAAAGTTGTCACAATTCTCCACTGATGTTTGCGAACCCTCAGGGAAAACGCAAGCATAGCAAGGCGACTTGGCTCTAAAATCAAAACACATTAGTTGGCCTTGCGTGGCAATCGCGGCTCCAGCTATCAACACCTTGCTCGCTTGATAACAATACCGATTGAGCAAATAACGGGTAGTAAAGTTATCGCTGCAATCCAGGACAATATCTGCATCACGGAGCAACTCGGCGACGTTCTTATCAGTCAATCTCGCATTCATTGGTACTAATGTGATCTCGTTATTGAGACTTGCCAGCACCTTTGCTGCTGCTTTGGATTTTTGCTGACCAAGGTGGTTCACCTTATACAGAATTTGCCTTTGTAAGTTAGACAATTCCACGTCGTCGTCATCAACAAAAGTAAGCTTACCAATGCCACTCGCCGCTAAGTAAAACAACGCTGGGCTTCCCAGCCCACCGCAGCCAACCACAGCCACATGCGCCTGCTTCAATGCGAGTTGGCCTTGCTCCCCGACCTCTTTTAACAGCAAATGGCGACTATACCTTAGCCGCTCTTTGTCATTGAGTTCAGTCATGCCGCGCCATAGCTTGCTTTAATTCAAGTACAGCTTGCTGTGGGTCTTGGGCTTCAGTGACGGCTCTTACAACCGCGATACTAGAGACGCCTGTTGCAGCCACTTCCTGTGCTCGGCTAAGATCAATGCCACCAATAGCGACGGTTGGATAGCTGCTTTGCATCAAAGGTACAAAATGTGTCAGCTTTTCCAACCCTTGGATTTGGCCAGTCATGTCTTTAGTCGTGGTTGGGTAGATGGCACCAAAAGCCAAATAACTTGGGCGATAGTTATGTGCCCTGAGCATTTCATAAAAACCATGGGTCGAAATACCTAAGCGCAGCCCTGCCTCTTGGATGGCAACAAGATTAGCTTTATCGATATCCTCTTGGCCTAAATGAATTCCATAAGCGCCGTGTTTAATCGCTAACTGCCAGTAGTCGTTAATAAACACCTTCGCATCGTATTTTTGTCCAAGTGCAATGGCAGTTTGTATTTCAGCTCCAAGGTTAGCTTGCTCTGGATCTTTAATTCTCAGCTGCACCGTACCGACACCTAAAGCGAGACATTTTTCCACCCAGTCTGCACTGTCTACCACGGCATAAAGGCCAATAGGGTCGTCAATGTTGGCAAAGCCTGCAGCAAAATTAAATTCCTCAGGTAATGCAAACTCTAGTTCATCAGCAAGCCAAGAGCCCGCTTCTATCACTTGCGGGTAATCATTGAGATCAACTGGAAAACTCGTATGCGCAACAGGGCCCACACCTTCACCATAACGTATCGCCGCTTTTAGTCCTGCATTGATGTATGCTTTAGCGAGAATAAAAGCATCTTTAAATGGGTACTCCTTGGCCATACATGCCGCGATCACTGACGATAAACTACACCCAGTACCATGGCTATGCGGTGTTTGAATTTTCTCATTGCCAAGCCAATACTCGGTATCACCCGCTAAGCCATAATCAATGCAGTAGCCTTTTGGGTAATCCCAATGACCGCCTTTAATGATCACCGACTTTGCACCGAATTCACGCAATTTGGCAGCAGCCTCTTTTACCGCTTCAGGACCTATCAAATACACGCCTGTCAGCAGCTGAGTTTCGTGTGTATTGGGTGTAATGATATCCACCAGCGGTAATAAATGGGTTTTTAACGCATCCACCGTGTCTTCTTCGGTTAATGAATCCCCGCTCGTCGCGATGGCTACTGGGTCATAAACCACAAGCGGCGGCTTTTCCCATGTTGCTTTATAATGCTCGAGGTGTTCAGCGATCAGTTGGATCTGCTGAACATTGGCGAGCATGCCAATCTTTATCACCGTTGCAGGCATATCTTGCGAAAGCGCCGTCAGCTGAGATTCGATAACCGTGGTCGAAACCGGGTTTAACGCTTCCACCCCTAAACTATTTTGCGCCGTCAACGCAGTTACTACGGTACAACAATGAACATTAAAGCTCTGCGTTGCTTTGATATCCGCTTGAATACCAGCGCCACCGCCAGAATCAGAACCCGCAATACTCCAAACGATATGTGACAAAGAGAACTCCTTATATAGTTATCCGCAATTCAAGTTAGTTTGCGTGCCAAAAAGGCATGCCTAAGGTTGGCGTAGAAGGTGATGCCACCTCTTTTTGTGGCATTGCTTTTGCCAAATAAGACAGACGCCCTGCAATCGTGCTGGCTTCAAACGCTTTTGCCATGGTGATAGGACAACCCGCCCCAGCCACTGCCGAATTCAATAGTACGGCATCATAACCCAGCTCTAGAGCTTGGCAAGCGTGAGACGGCAAGCCGAGTCCCGCATCGACAATCAAGGTTTGATGGGGCAAACGTGTGCGAATGGTTTGCAGGTTATATGGATTTAACAGCCCTTTTCCCGTACCAATTGGTGCGCCCCAAGGCATTAAAACTTCACAACCAAGCGCATCTAAACGCTGACACAGCACCAAATCATCAGTGCAATAAGGCAATACCTTAAACCCGTCTTTTAGCAAAATTTCGGTGGCTTCGAGCAATGCAATTGGGTCTGGCTGTAAGTTATATTCATCACCAATGAGCTCAAGTTTAATCCAATCCGTAGCAAACACTTCCCGGCACATCTGCGCCAAGGTCACCGCTTCTTTTACGCTGTGACAGCCTGCCGTGTTTGGTAAGACTCGTAGTCCCATCTCTTTGATAAGTGACCAAAAGTCATCACCCGCCTGCTTAGTTTGCTGGCGTCTCAGCGACACAGTAACAATTTCAGCACCTGAGGTGGCGATAGCCCCCTGCATTACCTCTGGAGAAGGATAAAGTGCTGAGCCAATTAACATGCGGCTAGTAAATTGTTCACCATAAATAGTGAGCTTAGTATCAGTCAAAGACTGCATGTTTATCCCCCTTGAATTGGCGATAAAAGCTCAATCTTATCACCGTCGCTTAGTGTCACGCTTGGCAGCTCCGTACGAGAAACAAAAGTACCATTAAGCGCGACGGCAAAAGGCGGTTTGGCACCTCTGGCTTCAATAAATTCCTGAATATTTTGCTCGCGGTTGATATTAATCGCTTCGCCATTAAATTCGACTTTCATAATAACTCCTTAGATAGTGCTTGTTTCACGATAAGCGGTGCCAGCAGATAACCGTGTCTATATAGGCCATTAATACTGATCACATTACCTTGTTGTTCAATTTTGGGGTGATTATCTTTAAACGCAGGTCTAAGCCCTGCTAATAAAGACAATACTCGCGCTTCGGCAAACCCACGATGAACTGAATAAGCAGCAGAGAGTAATTCGAGTGTAGAACGTACCGTTATCTCACCATTATCTTGCGATTCAATTTCCGTCGCACCAATAACAAATTGATGGTCTGGTTTTGGCGCAATGTAAATGGGATATCTGGGGTGCATCAAGCGCACAGGTCGAGTTAAGGTCACTTCTGGGGCATAAATTCTCGCTACTTCGCCACGCACACCACGAAGCCCATTACACGTAGCTTTCGCACCAAGACCGCGACAATCAATCACCCAGTCATACGCTTGACTAAGCTGCGCCTTTTGCGCTTCATCACAATGGACACCGTAGTTAATCTCTACACCTTGCTTCGTCAATGTTGCCGCACTACTTTGATAGAACGCCTGATTATCAAGCTGGCCTTCGCAAGGTAAATACAAGCCTTGATGGAACACACCGCCAAGCTCTGGTTCCAATTGCGCGATCCGAGTACCATTCACCACTTCCGCACTATGATCTTTTAACGGCTTTAAGCGCTGCTGAAAACTCACTAAATCACCACGGTCTTGGCCATGTGCCACAATAAGAGAGCCTAGCTGCTGAAAAAATACCGGGCTTTCCAGTTTCGCCAGTAATTGTGGCCAGAGTTTCAAGGACTCCAGCCCCTGCCGCGCCAATGCTTCATCGCATATCACAGACTCAGCCAACGGTGCTAACATGGCCGCCGCCACACTACCTGCTGAGCTCTCCGTACCTTGCTTTGCTTGTTCAAATACGCTGATTTGATAACGCTCAGCGAGCATCAACGCGGCGATGCGCCCAGTTAAGCCAAAACCCAAGATAGCAACACGTGCTTGAGTAGACATAGCTACACTCCTAAAATTAGCCACCCGACGGGCATCAAGGTGGCTATGATGGGATAGATCATATCGCTTTGTGGTAAAGCTCAGAGCCTGATTGCTTAAACTCTTCTGATTTTGCTTTCATCTCGGCTTCAACATCCACCATTTTAATGCTGATCTCTTCGCCTACATTATTAGGATCAATGCCTCGCGCTTCTAACTCTTTTGCATAGTCACGCACATCCTGAGTGATCTTCATCGAGCAGAATTTAGGACCACACATAGAGCAGAAATGAGCGACTTTGCCCGACTCTTGTGGCAAGGTCTCATCGTGATATTCACGAGCACGCTCTGGATCTAGACCGAGATTAAACTGATCGTGCCAGCGGAACTCAAAACGCGCTTTAGATAGCGCATTGTCACGAACTTGAGCACCCGGATGGCCTTTCGCCAGATCCGCTGCATGCGCCGCGATCTTGTAGGTGATCAAGCCTTCTTTTACATCTTCTTTATTCGGTAAGCCTAAATGTTCTTTTGGTGTCACATAGCACAGCATCGCACAGCCATACCACGCAATTTGCGCCGCACCGATCCCTGAAGTGAAGTGATCATAACCCGGAGCGATATCGGTTGTGAGTGGGCCAAGCGTGTAAAACGGTGCTTCATCACAGTGCTTTAGCTGCTCTTCCATATTCTCTTTGATCATATGCATCGGCACGTGTCCAGGGCCTTCAATAAAGACCTGAACATCGTGTTTCCACGCAAGCTTAGTTAACTCACCAAGGGTACGCAGTTCACTAAATTGCGCTTCGTCATTGGCATCGGCAATAGAACCCGGACGTAAGCCATCGCCCAATGAGAAACAAACATCATACTGTTTTAAGATTTCACAGATGTCTTCAAAGTGCGTGTAGAGGAAGTTTTCTTTGTGATGCGCTAAACACCACTTCGCCATAATTGAACCACCGCGAGACACAATACCTGTCACGCGTTTTGCCGTCATCGGCACGTAACGCAGTAGTACTCCCGCGTGGATAGTAAAGTAATCCACGCCTTGCTCAGCTTGTTCAATCAAGGTATCGCGGAAGATCTCCCAGGTTAGATCTTCGGCAACGCCATTCACTTTTTCTAGTGCCTGATAGATTGGTACAGTACCGATTGGCACAGGAGAGTTACGTACCACCCACTCGCGGGTTTCATGAATGTAACGCCCTGTAGACAGATCCATTACGGTATCTGCACCCCAACGGGTCGACCATACCATCTTTTCTACTTCTTCTTCGATAGAAGAGGTCACAGATGAGTTACCGATATTGGCATTAACTTTGACTAAGAAGTTACGTCCGATGATCATCGGCTCAGTCTCAGGGTGATTGATATTGTTTGGCAGTACAGCACGACCACGGGCGATTTCATCACGCACAAATTCAGGCGTAATAAACTCAGGAATACTGGCGCCAAACGATTGGCCTTTGTGTTGCTGCGCGAGCAATTCTTCACGCAACTTAGCGCGTCCCATATTCTCACGGATCGCCACATATTCCATTTCAGGCGTCACTATCCCTTGGCGGGCGTAGTGCATTTGCGTGACATTTTTACCCGCCTTAGCACGACGGATTTTAGGTAGGTGTTCAAAGCGAATATGATCAAGCCCTTCATCCGCCATACGCTGCTGAGAAAACTGTGACGTCACCGACTCTAGCATTTCGGTATCATCGCGCTCAACTATCCACTGCTCTCTAAATTTAGGAAGACCAGCACGAACGTCAACCGGTACTTCAGGATCTGTGTATGGACCTGAAGTATCATAAACACGAATGGGATCGTTTGATTCAAATACCGGATTTTCTTCGGTGCCACCTACAAACGAATCACTTAGCGTGATTTCACGCATACCAACGCGTACGCCTGCTTGCTCGCCCTTCACATAAACTTTATGTGAGTTTGGAAAAGGTTGGCCTTTAAGGTTATGGATAAATTCTGCCGCGGCTGCTCGCGCTTCACGACGACTTAGCTTGCTACTATTGTTTGACATGACGTCCCTCTTATTTTCATACAAAGGTGTCTTGTCAGATCTCCAAAAGGAGAGAGACGAGGATAGTCCTCGGGTAAGGTGGATAGCAATAAACCACTATTGCTACAGACAAACGCAGCGCGTTTGCTGTCTTGTTCCCTACGCAGGCATTAACCTGATCAGGTCCACGGATCCCGCAAAATGCGATCTCAGCCCGACTATTTGCAACAAATTTGCTGCAAAAATTCAAGGCACTCCGACAAGTAACGAATTAGCGCCAGTCTACTTGCTAACACGAAAGCTCGCAAGCACTGACACTGGAATTCTTATTTTCAGCTTATTGTTTAATAAAACTAAACTGAGGTTTTCCTTTTAAGGTCAACTTATTAGCATTTACTTCAAGCAAGACACCAATTTGTAATTGGTTAATAAGCTGCGATTCAACCTGAGCGATTTCTTCACCACAGTACTTACGCGTCATGCCCAAGTTTTTAACTTTTAACTGCCCTTCGACAATTTCGCCTTCACCAAAAAAGCGATTACAACCCGCAAAACCGTTGACCTGCAGTGCATCGATAAAACGAATATCAATAGGCTTTTCACCAAGTCCAGCGTCTGATTGTAATTGCGTAATATTTTGGCCATTAATACTCTGTAACTGCCAAGCGGAATACTTAAGCGCTTCCGTGTCTACCTTCCCTGTCGATATACATCCACTAAGCGCCATTATTGCGCCGATTATGCTGATGAATTTCATGGTAAACCAACTATTTTATGCCCTGAGTTTATTATAACGTTTCAAGACACAAAAATAGCAGTAAAATTCTGTAAAAATCACTCAATTGAGTATTTTACCGTCGCCATGTTTACATATCGTAGTATTTAATTAAATAAGTGTGTAATAGCGTCAGGTAAAAACGGTCTACCGCGCTCATTTACCGAAGTTCCAGTGACCACAGCATCAAGCATGAGTTTATCGTCATGCGCTCTTATTACTTTTTGCTTAAATGCAAACTTTACTCTGCTTTCACGCTCAAGTGCGACTTCAACATAAAACTCATCGCCTGGACGTAACGAGTCTTTGTAATTCATTTCGCTACGAATAACGACTAAGTTCACTTTTTGCTCTGCAAGCGCTGCAAAATCAACGTTATTCGCCAATAAAAACTCATGTCTTGCGTGCTCTAAATAATTAAAATACACGCTGTTATTAACTATTCCCTGTAAGTCACACTCATAGTCTCGGACTTTAAAATCAACTTTAAAACTCATATCTGGCCTATTTGTTTAACATTTGCGGGCTAACATATAACACAATTTCACTGTCAACTGGTCTGGCTTTTGTTAAACTGTGCCCAATTAAAAATGGGACAAAGATTAAGCATGAAGTTAAAACTCTCTACGATCACCCTGGCACTGCTGCCATTTTTCTCTCATCAGGTACTTGCCGACGATAACCTAGAAACTATTGTCGTCACCGGCGATTTTCAGAATGAAACTATCCAGACATTAAGTGCAAGCGCTTCGGTGGTGGACGAACTCACTATCGCTAAACGTGGTGCGCAATATTTAGATGAGATACTGGGTGCCACCGCTAACGTTAACTTTACGGCAGGTGCATCTCGTGGTCGCTTTATGCAAATCCGAGGGATCGGCTTACGTTCACAGTTTGTTGATCCTATTTATCCCAGCGTTGGCTTATTAATTGACGGTATTAATTACTCAGGATTAGGCGCAAGTGCGCTGCTTTTTGATACTGAGTCAGTGGTGGTGTATCGCGGCCCTCAAGGCACTAAATTCGGTTCAGATGCTTTAGCAGGAATCGTTGAAGTAAATACCCAAGCCGCTACCACAGCGCCCTCATTAAAAGTGAAGTTAGGCGCAGGTAATTATGGTAGCTACGAAGCAGGCCTTGCGGCGGGCACAGGGTTAAGCGACGACACCGCTGTGCGCGTCAGCCTTTATCAACGAGAGTCTGACGGCTACGTAGATAACCTCTACCTAAACAAACCTACTCAGCAACAAGACGAGCAAGTAGCAAGAGTGAAACTTAACTCTCAAGTGAGCGATAATTTCGCACTAGAGTTTGCTTATCACCATATTGATACTGAAAACGGGTACGACGGTTTCACCCTAGATAATTCACGTAACAGTGTTGCTGATGACCCGGGCCAAGACAACCTCAGCTCCGATGCGTTTTCACTACGCGGAATTTATACTCGCTCAGACTTATTCAATGTGGAATTTAAAGTATCTGGGCTAGATGCTGATACTTTATATAGCTACGACGAAGATTGGGTATGTAATGACGCAGCTCAGCCAGCGCTATGCGCAGCAGGATTACACCCAGAAGGATACAGCTCAACCGATGCCTACGAGCGTAACCATGAAAATGGCAACATAGAGTTTTTAATCAAAGATAAACAAAATGACTGGGTGATAGGTGTTTTTGCAAAGCGTAACGATGTTGATTTGACCCGTCATTACACTTGGCTTGAGAACCCATTTACGTCAGCATACACCGTAGAAAGTAAGGCGATTTTTGGTCAATACGTGCATCACCTTTCAGACAAAACTCGCCTAATCGGTGGTCTTCGCGCAGAGCAATATGACGCTGACTATTTAGATAGTAACGGCTTTAGTATCGAAACCGATGATGTAATGTGGGGCGGAAAAGTCGCACTTGAATATCAAGTTGTACCGCGCACGATGATCTACACCAGCCTTACTCGCGGTTACAAAGTCGGCGGTGTAAACGGCGAAGCACTAGCAAAAGCCAAAGATGAAGGTTTAAACATTCCGGCCGAACACCATTACTTTGACCCAGAGTATGTTTGGAACGCTGAGTTTGGCGTAAAAGGTGAGTCTGAAGACAAACGTCACCTTGTGCGTGTTACCGCTTTTTATATGCAACGCGATGATATCCAGTTAAAGCAATGGCAAGTTTCTAACCAGCAATTTGCAGGCTACATCGACAACGCCAGTAAAGGCAGTAACTACGGCCTAGAAGTTGAAGGTAACCTACAATATACGGACCGTCTTGGTTTTAGCTACAGCGCAGGCTATTTAGAGACCGAGATTGAAGACTTTGTGGCTGCCAGTGGCCTAAACCTTGATGGTCGCGACCAAGCACAAGCGCCAAATTATCAATACTCGTTTGCCGTTAATTACGAGTTAATGGATAACCTAGTGGTTGAATTAGGTGTGGAAGGCAAAGACAACTATTACCTCTCGGATAGTCACAACGAACAAGCGCGTAATCATAACCTGATCAACGCAAGCCTTAGTTACTATGGTGACAACTGGTCATTAACGGCTTGGGGTAGAAATCTTGCAGAAGAAGACATTGTGGTACGTGGCTTTAGGTTTGGTAATAATCCACTAGACGGCTGGCAAGACAATACCTATGTACAGTACGGCGAGCCGCGCGTTTATGGTCTAAGTTTGACTTACGAACTGTAGTACGACCCGTTTATCGCCTACACATAAGGCGATAAACGGGCACAAAAAGAAAAAAGGGGGAACGTAAAATTAGAGTAAAACGTTCCCCCTCACCGCAAAAACTCAAAAAGCAATTACCCTTTTAGTTATTCCATGCTTGGGGCACTGGAATACACCAACTCAACCAGATTATTCATCGTTTTTGACTTCTGCATGTAAGCCTTTTCCATATGGGCAAGCTCTTGCAGTTCAAACAGGGTTGTTTCCACCAGTGCTAACCATTTGGTTGTGGTGTCTGGCACCTCGTCACCCTGCCTTGCCGCCTTCTTGAGGGCATCGTAATAAATCGTTAAGTCATGATATTGGCGTAGATAATCCATATTGCTCTCCAACATGTCACTTTATTTCACACTAAAGTAACAAAAGCTTCGAGCAAAAATCTGCGCGAAGAAAATTTTTTTGAATTTATTTGTAAATTAATTAAAAACGCCAAAATCATCATCGCAACACCTCAGTTAAATAATGAGTTACTCATCTCAGGCTTCGCCTAAAAAATCGAGCGAAGATTAATTAAATGCAACAAAATGTTCATTTTTAGGCGGACTACTCTTGAAAAAGAAATTTTCTACGATAGACTCGCGTTTACGGTTTAGATACAAAAATGCAACTTGGTTAAGCGAACAATAGAGACAAACAAATAGCGTACATCCAGCTAAATAGGGACTGATGCTGTTTGTTACGCGAGTGCGACAGGCAAAAAAGATTGAGTTGGTGGGGAAATTTGATAAGCGCTTTACAGGAGACGACCTGCGCCGCATGCGCAAAGTCGCTGGCAAAACCACGCAAGAAATGGCTAACTTGGTCGGCGTGGAGCGTGGCACTTATGAAAACTACGAAAAAGGCGTAAGCAAATTTCCCTACGAATATTTTGAAGTATGGTGCGACGCCTGCGGTATCAACCTTAATCCACTTAGAGAACAAATCCTTGCCTTAAGAGACAAAATTGACGACGCCAAATTGTGGCGCAAGTCGCCAACTCCGCGAAATAACAAACCAAGCAATGAGGATAACGGCTAATGAAAGACGCGCACTTTCATTGCCCCTCATTAAAGTGGCAAATAATAAAGTTACGAATAAGGTCTATTTGCAACACGATGTTTTCAACTTTATTGTTAAGGAGTAAAGTGGAGTGGAAACTAAACACCGCAAAACTTAACTTAGAAAGGACGTCATTATGCGCTTTTTTATAAAAAATATAGCTAACCGGCTCGTAACTTTAACAGCACTTACCCAAAAACAAGCTAACAGGGTATCCGGTGGATCGCTTGGGCCAAAAGTAAAAGACCCAAAAGTCGAAAGTGACTCAGTAGCGCCAAGTAAAAAATCATCACTTAGTGCTGACTCAGTTAATCAGGTGATTGGTGGCACTACAGGAGGACAAGCTGATGACCCTAAAGTTAAAAAATCACATAATAAATTTACAGCTTCCGACCGAGTTTATTTAACTGACGGTAATATTAAGCAAGTTTTTGGCGGAGCTGGGGGAGCTAAAGGTGATGCTCCTAGGGTGCTATTCGCAGATGCAAAAGCTAGTACCTTCAACTTTACAGTCTTAGGTATTGATGAAATTAGAAAAACCATCGGCGGAACCGGTGGCGCAAAAATAGATGAGCCGAAGTTGGAACCATCCGAAAAACCATAGGCCAAAATTACAATCACTATTAGCATCTAAAACTAAGCCACCGAAAGCTGAAAGTTATAGGGCTTACTGTAAGGAAATAAAATGCGAACATCTTGGATCTTTTTACTTATCTGTGCAGCAATTGCAGCTTCACTTTCAGTAATTTATATCCATTTCAATCATTATGCAGATACTGTAATGCTTGCCTGCATTATTATATTTTGCTTTATGGCTAAAAACCATGAAAATATAAAGCACATTGTGGCACTACTGTTAATAATGACAGCTATAGAATATGGTTTAGTGAGTTACGTTGTTTCGTTAAATAGTATGGGACTACCACCTTTTCAAGGCAACCTTTTGATGTTTGGATCCCATTTCCTTGTTGATCTAACAATCCTAATGATAATGAAATATCGCGTTCGATTATCTCTTCGTTATGTTAGACGCACAGCACCTGATAATTGGCGTTCCATATATATGACTCATGCAGACCCTATCCTATATGGCATTTACTTTGCGTTTATTCTAGTTGACCTCGCGGCCTTCGGTGAAAATATTATTCGTAATTTAGAACATTTCGGCGTAGATGAAAGCTTTGCCAAACAATTCTGGAGCTGGGGCTTAATATACTATAACTACGAAATCCTAAAGTCGATTTTACTTTCCTGCGTAGTCACCACCATATTAGCTACCATTTTTGTCGAACGACAGCGCCCTGATACGCCAGATGAGGAATTAGAAAGCGAACCCAAATAGGGCAATAGCTTGTAAAAAATAAAGCCCGCTCCCGCGGGTTTTATTTTTTATTCTACTCAGATATAAAACTAAAACTGCATCCCTTCTTCAAAATCGGACACTTTGACTAAGTTAACGCCCGTCGCCTTCTCCTCAAAAAAGATATCTGCAATTTTTTGATGGACAAAGACATACTTCAGACCACCTGCTTGTTTAAATATCAAGCGCTCTTCTTCTGGGATTTTATCCAAGACTTCACTATCTAAGTGGTATTTATAAACGTCGATTCTCGACATAAAGTATGGATCTGCCAATTCTTCTTTCGTCGCTTTCTCTGTTTTAGACTTTTCTCTATCCCAACAATCCAGCTCTTGCCAAAAGTTCATGCACCAATAGTCTTCGTGATAGTTACCACCATCGTCAATGTACACAGCTGGATATAGCTGCATCCCGACAAAATTAAAAAATTTTAGCCGCTCTCTAATTTGGCTACTAATTATAGGAGTCACCATGTTTAGCATAACGGTTGGGATAGGCCTTTTGATATTTCTTTTGATATCTTCTTGTTTGTAGCTATTTTCAAAGAAAAGCGGTTCTTGTCCCCAAATTAATCGCTCAAATTCAAAGTCTCTATCCGCCGACTTTTCTAATGCCATCGGATACAAGGTATAATCATTAAAATCCTTTAAAATTAAATAGTATTCTTCATTATAATTTTTATCCACATTAATTCCCTACTTTAAGTTTATAGTAAGATTTCTCATATTTAATTTCTTGAGGAACCTTACGAACATTACCATATGGGTATAAATAATTTATCTGACCTACATGCTTCCTCTCATGGTTACAACGCGTTACCTGTTCTTCGCACTCATCAATTTCATTATTATTAGAACAACCTATTTTGCTTGAAGGCTTAAAGTTTCTAAAAACCGAGCTTAATGGGACTCTGAACTCTGCGACTTTTTTTAATATAGCCTTACTTTCAAGATCCAAGATATTTTGAATTTCACTTGTATCTTTTTGAGTTCGAGGTGTGCATTTTTTTAGATCTGATTTTATTTTGTTTATACCTGAAGCAACTTGATCGTGATAAGCCTCTTGTTTAGGCAGAGCATATGTGTGATCGCCACGATGCAATTGCACTCTCAGCTGACAAGCACCTTGTAAGGTGCTGGGTAAAAAGACCAAGTTTTCAACTAAATTTATGTTGTAACCTCTATGGATTAGTAAGCTCCCTAACTGAGCGACATTGACAGCCTCTTTCGAAATCAAGTGATGAGCCGCCATATGAATACCATTATGGAATGGATGATCTTTCTTGTGTTTAATATTTGCGATTAATCTATCTCTATACTTTTTGTCCTTATCAACCATCCCTTCGATTTGTTCTTCAATTTCTTCACTCATGAATCACTCCTTATTCATAATGAACGATGCCACGCAGACTACGTGGTGTTGTGTGATCTGTTTTGCCACATAAGCGGCATCGTGTCTGTCGTTTTGTTGTTTGCTTTTTCGCAGTTAGCGTCGAGTTGGTTTTGCCTTTAAGTAGCAACCCACTTGAACGCGCGGTTGTAAGCTTTTTCCCGAGTTTTTTTAAGGTTGTAGTGCTGTCGTTAAAGTCTTCAAGCGTGCGGATAAAAGCGCTGATTGCCGCTTGTGCTTTTTTAACTTTTACTGATGAACTTGCGGCTCTGGCACCATTGGCTGATAACTTGGCAGCAAGTGCTGTTACTCTTGCGGCTGTACCCGCTCCTAATGTAAGTAATGACGTTGCTAGTAACAAACAAACCTCTATCGCAACATAAGCGCCGCCTTTTCCGCCAATGTATGCATAAAAGTTAGGAGGCACAGCTTCCATAAAGAGTGACGCGTAAGCAACATAAGTTAGTGCACTGTCATGGTCGTCTATGAGCGCCAACACTAAATAGAAATCAGGAGTGTTTTTTATACGAGCGGCTAATTCAGGGTCAATATCAACTAAAGTGGTATCAACAAATTGTTGTACTTTGGCGACCTCTCCTTTCGCGATATCATCAAGTAAGTTGGTAATTGCATGGCGATGCGTGTATAACGCACTTGCATAATGGTTTGTATTTTTAATTGCGTCTGCAGCGTCGTTAAGGTACTGAGTAGTATCATGATGTACATCGCGATAAGCCTGTTCGGCTGCATCTAATGCTCGCTGTGTATTGGCTTGATACCAGTTCCAACTGAGCAAGTCTTCACTGGCATCCTCTTCAATCCAATTGGACATTTCATTGGCACTTTGTCGCAATTGCTCAAAGCGCTCGCTAGCATAATCTGCGGTGGTATCATATGCGCTACCTGCGACGGACTTAATGGTTTTTCCTAAGTCAATCCATGTTTGTGCTTCGAACAAATCTGCTTGGTCTTCAAGCCACTTACTTCCACCTTGATATGCACCTTGCGCGCCATTAATTGCAATTGCAGCAAAACCATATTCGTCCCAATCAGATTGAAATCCACTCATATTCGATACGGTATCTCGATATGCACCATCAAGCTGCATTTGTAATGATGATTTGAGGTTGTTGATTTCCGCTTCTAGCGTTTCGTTACGAGCAACTTCTACAGTGACTTGCCCCTCTTGTGGTAAGTCGCTTTTTACCACAACTCCAGCCTCATTTGCCGTTGACTCTGCTCGTTCAAGTGCATTTGCATCTGTACTTTTATCACCACTTGAATTGAGTTTAAGTTTTCCGTGGATAAGTGTATTACCTATATGAATATTGACTTGTTCAAGCGGAAGCGCGGTCTGCCATTCATCATCGTAATACGCCCTCACTTTTATCCATGCGGCACTTGACTTAACACCGAGTACTTCAACGTCAATACTATGGTTGGCTGAACCTGCGCTCGCGGTAAGAATATAAACGCCGGGATCGAGTTTAAGTCGAGTGTCCCAAAAGTGTAATTGATCTGGTGGTAGTTTTGGTACATCAAGCACTGCGCTTCCCTTGTTTGGACCTTGCCACTGCAACCTTACTGCGCGGGCATTACTCACCGAGCCACCCACTTTAGTATCCCAACCACTCGGTACCCGTAAACGGTCACCAGCCTTTGGAGGATTGTTGCGATTGACATGGTCGTTGTAACCATAAATCAGCTTAGGATCGGGCCTACCCGCATATTGGTTAGCGACGGACTCTACGGTATCTCCAGCACGAAACATGTGATCGCTAAAACGCATATAAACTTGTTGAGAGCGTTTTAGTTCCACTTTGGAATTGTTATTTGGATTAGAAATAAAAACTGTTGGCTCGAGTACCACTTCAGATTTTATTGCTTTGCTACCACCAAGTAGGGCGCGATTAATTTCAGCTTGGCTAAGTCCTCGAGGCATATCTGCTTGCACCAAGCTATTAAAATCTTGCGCACTGCGATTTCCTCCCCCATAGCTTGTCGGTTTATCTTTTACATCAAGTGATTGATATGGCACAAAGGCATATCTCTCACCACTGTGGTGACTAAAGCTAGAGTAATTTACTCGCTGCCAGCGCTTGCTTGCAAGTATCCAAAATTGAGCCTGAGAGTGATATCTAAAAAGCGGTGCTTGTCTAAACGGAATGATGCTCCAAATACGACCATGAAGCACATGCATGATTTCAATAGGAAGCTTTCGTCTTTGAATGGAGGACATCGCTGTTGCAGCAAGAAGTTGTACTTCACTTGGCGCTTCATGCTCAGTGCTATTACTGCTGCTTTCCTGATTATCACCTAAGCGCGAGATGAGATCATCAAATGCCATTTTTTAGTCCTTTAATAGCGTTATGAAATGAGAGGTTAGTACCTAATCTGAGCCTCGGATAATTAGTGTCTTCTTCCAGCTGGTTTCAGCCTGCACTATTGCCTACCGAATAAGCACTTAAGCCGCTATTTATTGCGAGCAAATATTGTCCACATTTAATTTAAATGTAGGCTGAATATCTTACAAATTTCAGACATTAAAAAAGGCGCTTGCGCGCCTTTTTTAATTCATCAATTTACCGCTGATTATTCAGTTTCTGGTAAATTGCGACCGTAGAACACTTCCTGAATTTCACGATTCAGCTTAAGACGAATTTCTTCCTCTTCGTCTGCGTCTAAATCATCAGTACTAATTCCAAATAGATATGCATTTAGGTCTGTTTCCTTAAGCATCATCTTCGTATGGAATAGGTTCTCTTGATACACGTTTACGTCTACCATGTGGTATGCGTCTTTAGTATCTTCCGTCATGTAATTCTGGATCGAGTGAATTGCGTGGTCGATATAGTGTTTAACACCATTAACGTCACGAGTAAATCCACGAACACGATAGTCGATCGTTACCACATCTGACTCTAAAGAGTGAATTAAGAAGTTAAGCGCTTTAAGTGGCGAAATAATGCCACACGTTGAAACTTCGATATCCGCTCTAAAAGTACAAATGCCATCATCAGGGTGTGCTTCAGGATAAGTATGAACACAGATGTGACTCTTATCTAAGTGTGCTACCACTGACTCAGGAAGTGGACCTGGTGCTTCATTACTATCAAAAGTCTGTTGATCAACAGGCTCTTCTGATACTAATATCGTCACACTCGCCCCTTGTGGTTCATAATCTTGACGTGCGATATTCAGTACGTTTGCACCGATGATATCCGTTACGTCTTTTAGAATATCCGTCAAACGATCAGCACTGTACTGCTCATCGATGTATTCTAGATATTCTTTACGTTGCTGCTCGGTCTTGGCGTAGCAAATATCGTAAATGCTAAAGCTTAAACTCTTAGTTAAGTTGTTAAAGCCATGGAGTTTAATTTTATCAAAGGGCTTGTTCACGATAGACCCACCTTAATACAAAAAATCTGCGCTGCAGAAACAAAAGTTCGCGGATTTTATACGAAAATAGCGCTATGAAAAAGCGTTATTTTTCGTCAATTTCAACCACTTCATGGCTATGTGTAATTTCTACTGCTTTTTCAAGCATTAATGCCACTGAGCAATACTTTTCAGCGGATAAACTTACGGCTCTTTCTAGGTGTTTTTCAGAGACATTACGCCCTTTCACCACGAAGTGTAAATTGATCTTGGTAAAAACCCTAGGTGCGCTTTCTGCGCGCTCTGCGGTTAATTTTACTTCCACGTCGCTAATATCCTGACGCGCCTTTTGTAGAATGCTGACTACATCGACTGACGAACAACATCCCGCTGACATTAATACCATCTCCATTGGGCTTGGCGCAGCACTATCAGAACCGGCATCAAATACCACATTATGTCCCGACGCAGAGCGACCGATAAAGGTATCTCCTTCAACCCATTTTACGCTAGCTAACATAGTTATCCTCTATAAAGCATAACACCGCCAAATGGCGGTGTATCTTAAACCTAGAATTGCCTCTAAGTGTGTTTTCTACACTGTCGATAGTGATTGTGCCAAGCTATACAGCAGAATCAAACAGGTTTTTGACCAAACCTGCGAATTCTTCGATAAATTCTTTTTGTTCTACGGTGACACGTCTGTCAACAACACTTGATAGCACTTCTTGTAAGTCGTACACAATGCCATCTACCTCACGCACGATCATGCTGCGCTGCTCTGTAGATAACTCAGTGTGCTGCTCGCATATACGGATAACGTTTTCAGCGATCACATCTTCGATTAATTCCATGACTGTTGGAGCCCCTGGTTCAACCGTCCCAGACTTCTCAAACAAGGCTAAGTTTTGCGTCAAATACATGACTAAATCATCGTACCCTTGTTTATCTAAAACCATACTTTGCTCACCCGAACCTATCAAAGACATCTCCTATTGATTTAAGCAGAAAGTTTTTTCGATTGCTACTTTTGTAGTCAACTAGACACAAAAAAGCAGCCGAAGCTGCTTTTCTTATCAATTTTTATTGAGTAAACCTCAATATTGGCATTTTAATCCAAAGATAAACCTGGGCTCAAGCTAGAAGGTAAAGTTACCTTTTCTAGTTCCACAGAAGCCACTGGGTATGCACAGTAATCTGCCGCGTAGTATGCACTTGCACGGTGGTTACCTGATGCACCGATACCACCAAACGGAGCTGCACTTGAAGCGCCAGTGATTGGGCGGTTCCAGTTTACGATACCTGCGCGAATACGACGTAAGAAACGGTCGTAGTCAGCTTCGTTGTCGCCAAGCAGACCTGCAGATAAGCCAAAGCTTGTCTCGTTCGCTTTTTCGATAGCAGCGTCAAAGTCTGTGTAGCGGAATATTTTTAACAGCGGACCAAAGTGTTCTTCATCAGGAAAGTCTGCAATGTTAGTACATTCGATAATCCCTGGCGTCACAAAGCCTGTACCTTCTGTGTGTGTCAGCTCGATAAGCGACTCACCACCAAGCTCAACAAGCTGTTGCTGTGCTTTTACCATGCCAGCGGCGGCAGCATTTGAGATCATTGAACCCATGAACGGTTGATCTGCATCGTCAAAATTACCCACTTTAATCGCTTTAGTTGCTTTGATCAGTTGCTCAAGGATTGTGTCACCTTGTTCACCTGCAGGAAGGAATAGTTTACGAGCACAAGTACAACGTTGACCACTTGAGATAAACGCAGATTGAATAATGTCGTGTACTGCCGCTTTGGTATCCGCTACGTCTTTTACGATAAGTGGGTTATTACCACCCATTTCAAGCGCTAGGATCTTACCCGGTTGACCTGCATATTGCTCATGTAGCAAGTGACCCGTACGAGATGAGCCTGTAAAGAATAAGCCGTCAATGCCCGCATGTGACGCAAGTGCTTTACCTGTTTCAACTTCACCCTGAACTAGGTTAATCACGCCAGCAGGAAGACCCGCTTGTTGCCAGTATTTAAGCGTTAGCTCAGCAACATATGGCGTTAGTTCAGATGGCTTAAAGATAACCGTGTTACCAGCAAGTAGCGCAGGTACGATGTGGCCATTAGGTAAGTGACCTGGGAAGTTATATGGGCCAAATACAGCAACTACACCATGTGCCTTATGACGGATCACGGCACGGCCAACTGGCATTGGATTTTCCACAACGCCTGTACGCTCTTGATAGGCTTTCTCAGAAATCGCGATTTTACCTACCATAGCACCCGCTTCTGTACGAGTTTCCCAAAGTGGCTTACCCGTTTCTTTAGCAATTGCGATAGCCAGCTCTTCGCTATTTTCTTTTAGTACTTCAGCGAAACGCTTAACAATTTCTAGACGCGCTTCAAAGCTCATGTCGCTCCATGAATAAAAAGCTTCACGAGCCGCTTTTACTGCGCCATCAACTTGCTCAGCAGTAGCTGCGTTTGCGCTCCAAATAACGTCGTTGTTTGCTGGGTTTACAGAGCTAAAGCTTGCGCCTTGTCCTGCAATCCACTCACCATTTATTAGTTGTGCTGCATGTGTTGTCATAATCTGTTCCCAATCTTAAATCTTTACTAGGCTTACTTGGTCGCCTTCTTCAACTTTTAGCGCCGCGGCAACATGTGGAGCAAGCGTTACTTCATTGCTATCAGTCAGGGCTAACTCGATTACCGCCGCGCGATAATCAACAAGTTTACCATTTGCGACCATAACAGGGAATCCACCGTTGCTTTCGCCTATTTTCACAGTACGAGTTTCACTATTGCGAACCGTGCGGATATTCCCCACTTTTGCTTCTACCGTTGGACCTGCGTCGAAGATATCAACATAACCATTAAATGTGAAACCTTCGCTTTTTAGTAGCTCAATTGCAGGACGCGTATTGTCGTGAACTTCACCAATCACCGCTTGTGCTTCTTTACTAAGCAGGTTTACGTAGATTGGGTACTTAGGCATTAATTCAGCAATAAAGACCTTTTGGCCAATCCCCGTTAGATAATCCGCAGTCGGGAAATCCATCGAGAAGAAGTGCTCTTCAAGCCATTGCCAGAATGGACTTTCGCCTTGCTCGTTAGAAACACCGCGCATTTCCGCGATAACGGTTTCAGCAAAACGATCACGATGTTGATTGATAAACATAAAGCGAGAGCGAGACAGCAGTTTGCCGTTTGCGCCTTTGCGATAGCCATCTTTCAAAAACAGGGTGCATAATTCCGTCGCGCCAGTGTAGTCATTACATAGCGTTAAAATATCCACTGCTTTATAAACATCGAGTGTGCGTGAAGAGTGGATCACTTTGCTTAGGTGATAATGATAAAACGCATCATCTAAACCAACCGCAGCTTCGATACCGCTGGTACCAACCACCTCGCCTGTTTCAGTATCTTCTAATACAAATAAATAGCCTTCATCAAAAGGCTTGTCTGCTTGCTTGCCAAAGGAAGCAACAGAGCGTGCAATCTTCTTCTGTAATAGCTCTTCGTTTACAGGCAAAGAGGTAAAACCGTGACCTGATTCGTGAGCAATGTTTAAAAGCGCTGGATAATCGCTTTCTTGGATTGGGCGAAGGATCATCATGAGCCCGCTTACTCCTCAAAAATGTGGATAACAACAAGGCCACCAAAAGGTGACCTTGCAACCAGTATTAAGCGTTGTTAGCAACTACCGCAGCAACGGCTTTTTCAAAACGTGCCATCCCTTCGCGGATGTCACCTTCTGGAATAACAAGAGATGGAGTGAAACGTACTACGTTTGCACCTGCAACAAGTGACATCACGCCTTGCTTGATACCTTCAACCAAGAATTCTTTTGCTTTGCCTTCGTACTTTTCAGTGACTACACCACCAAGCAATAGACCTTTACCACGTACTTCGGTGAATACGTTGTACTTTTCGTTGATGTCGTTTAATAGTTCACGGAACAGCTGCTCTTTTGCTTTTACGCCATCAAGTACTGCTGTTGTGTTTACTGTGTCGAATGCCGCTTCTGCAACCGCACACGCCAGCGGGTTACCGCCGTATGTAGAACCATGAGTACCTACTTTTAGGTGCGCAGCAATCTCTGTTGTTGTGATCATCGCGCCGATAGGGAAACCACCGCCAAGCGCTTTAGCCGTTGTTAAAATATCAGGGGTTACGTTTAAACCTTGGTATGCATACAAATCACCTGTACGACCAACACCAGTTTGCACTTCATCAAAAATAAGTAGCGCATTGTGCTTGTCACACAGCTCGCGAACACCTTTTACAAACTCAGCAGTTGGTGAAATGATGCCACCTTCACCTTGTAGCGGCTCCATCATCACGGCACAAGTGTTGTCTGAGATAAGCGCTTCAAATGCCGCTAAATCGTTATAGTCTGTATGAACAATGTCGCCCGGCTTTGGACCAAAACCATCAGAGTATGCAGCTTGACCACCTACGGTCACAGTGAAGAAAGTACGGCCGTGGAAACCTTTATTGAAAGAGATGATTTGCGACTTTTCAGCACCAAACTTATCTAGTGCCCAACGACGTGCTAGTTTAAGCGCCGCTTCGTTCGCTTCTGCACCTGAGTTTGCAAAGTAGACTTTCTCTGCGAACGTTGCATCAGTTAGCTTTTTCGCTAAACGTAGTGCAGGCTCATTGGTCATCACGTTAGACAGATGCCAAATTTTCTCGCCTTGCTCTTTAAGCGCGCCCACCAAAGCTGGGTGACAATGACCTAGACAGTTAACTGCGATACCACCAGCAAAGTCGATGTACTCACGACCTTCCTGATCCCATACTCGAGAACCTTCACCTTTCACTGGAATTACCGCTGAAGGTGCGTAGTTAGGTACCATTACGTCGTCAAACAATTCACGATTGATAGTCATTTTATTTCCTCATATTTGGTGAGTGAAAGTGCAAACAAGGAGTCATTTCCTTTTGGAGGTCGGCGCGTTGCCGCCACTTGATAGGATATTTATTCACACCAATTCGGTGCTATGTATTTTGACCCGCCCCTTGATGGCACAAAATTCATACGCTCATTATTCCAGAAAAAGCGCCATTTGTCTCACTTATACCACGTTCTCAGCCCTTAGTATTCAAGGGTTTAACATATATTCTCAACTCAAGTGAATAACTATCTAGGGCAGATATTTAGGGCAAAGCAAGCGCCGTGCAGCCTTGCACAGATCATTTAAGATTAGGTTTTGAATGAATAGTCGCAAAAAAAATTTCAATTTTTTTTACAAAATCGTCAACTGCAGGTTATGGAACGCACATTTTGCCAATTGCTGACGCATTTCCTCGGTAAGTTCTAAATGATTGAGCAAAATCTCGGCTTCGTCGTCTTCAATTAACTGGCTATCTTTTAAAACAAGCAGTTGTGCGTAGCCATAGGCTTTTTGCATCACTTGCGTCAGTGGTAATGGGTCGGCAATGTTTTTATGCGAGTTTGGTAGATAAGTTTGCGCATACTCTTCCATGACAGCATTAAAGGGTAAATAACGTAACTCCATTTTTTCAATTAACTTACGTGAAATCTCTGCCGAATGTTCAATCAACAAATTACGTAAAAATAACGGATCAGGAGACAACTCCATTAATGCGGTGTGTAGATCTTTTTGCTTTTTGTCTCGTGCTATTTGCACCTTGGCTTGCCACACCTTTTCGAAGGTGCGTAAATAAAGACGGATCAAGGCCACTTTTCCAAGCTCTAACAACATGCCTAAAGTAAACGCATGCTGTTCTTTTACCCCAAAAAATGGTGCCAGCTCTTTTGCCGCAATGGCCGTACTCATACTCAATTCGCGTAATTTACGTTTCATCAGAGTAAACGGCTCTGTTGCATGCGGCATCCAATGTCTCACCGCCATTGTCGGGATCACCATTTGCAAGTTCTCAAGGCCTAAATACCTTAATGCTAATGCTGGCGTGTCGACCTTAATGGACGTGCCTTTACTGTTTTTTTTGCGATACTGTGGCAAGTTGACAAGCGAAACCAGCTCGCGACCCAGCCAACTTAAGTCATTGACCAAAGGCTCTAAACGTCCAACTGAAGCTGAGCGCACAGCAAGAATATCTAAAATCGCAGGAACGGAGTCTTGAATGCCAATGACTTCATGATAGATATTATCAAGGTCATGCAGTTGCTTTGTGATAGCTTCTTCGATAACGGAATGTAGATGCTTACTCGCTTTGGCAATGTATTTGTGATGACTTGTGCTGCTTTCTTGGCGTTTTGCAGCCGCAGCAATTTCCACCTCTAGCATAGTGCGCTGTGCGATATTCTCACCGTAGCTAATATCAAATGTATGGATATAGCCTATTTGCTTCTGCGCAAAGTTGAGGCTGATAAGGAGGTCATGGGCACGCTCGGATAGCGCTTGTGCCATTCTAATTTGCTTATTTTCTTGCGTCATGCATGCTACTTATCTAAAAGAAAAACACTGAGTTAAGCACTCAACAGAATCGTCTTACTGATTAGTATTATACCAGTAAAAGCAATATTATGATTTGATATTGCGCACAATAGAATCAAAAAGTTATATATCAAAAGCCAGTCTAACCAACAAAAGCGCAGCGAATATGGATATATAACACCTAGGCGAAACTCTGTTGGTTTTGTTTAAACTTTAGAAGCGTTTTATAAAGTTATCAAGTAATGCTAAGCCGTGTTCCGTGAGGATAGCTTCTGGGTGAAATTGCACACCTTCTAGCGCTCTATCGGATGCTAAGAGTCCCATAATTTCATCACGTTCACCCTCTTGTGTCTGTGTCCAAGCCGTTACGGCTAGAGCATTTGGTAAGCTACTTTGCTCAACAACCAAAGAGTGGTAGCGGCATACTTCGTACGGTGATGGCAGGCCTTGAAATACACCCATATTGTTATGGTGGACTTGAGACGTTTTACCATGCATCACTTGTTTTGCGCGAATGACTTTGCCACCTAAAGCTTGTGCAATAGTTTGATGACCAAGGCAAATGCCGAGAATAGGGATTTGTCCCTGTAGACGTTTTACGACTTCAAGCGAGATCCCCGCTTCATCAGGACTGCAAGGACCAGGAGATAGCACAACATATTTGGGATTAAGCTGCTTGATTTGCGAGGCGCTGATTTCATCATTTCGCTTTACCAGCACATCCACATCTAAGCGCTGAAAATACTGCACTAGGTTGTAGGTAAAGGAATCATAGTTATCAATCATCAACAGCATGTAGGTACCACTAAAAGAACCAAGCGGCCTATTCGCCACTAGGGTAAAGATCTTCGTTATAAGTCTATTTTATCACGAACTCAACAGGAGGGTTTTCTTATATCTCGTATCTGCTTTAAGCCAAGGGGCGATAGACCCTTGTAAAACAAAAAGACACCATAAATGGTGTCTTTCTTTGTGTTTTACTAACCGCGAGGAATAAAACCGACGGCGTCATACACAGCTTTCAGTGTTTTTTCGGCACGAATACTTGCTTTTTCCGCACCTTTTTTCATGATCTCGTCCAGCAGAGTTTGATCTTCACGGATTTCTTTAAAGCGCGCTTGAATAGGCTCAAGCATATTCACTACCGCATCGGCAGTGTCTTTCTTCAAATGACCGTACATTTTGTCTTCGTACTCTGGCACTAACTCTTCAATTGAGCGTTTAGTTGCAACACTAAGTAGAGTCAGTAAGTTGGATACACCAGGTTTTTCAACACGATCAAAGTAAATGCGTGCTTGCTCATCTGAATCCGTTACCGCTTTTTTCAGCTTTTTCTCTATCTTCTTAGGCTCATCCAACAACATCACAAAACCATTTGGGTTTTCGTCTGATTTTGACATCTTCTTGCTCGGATCTTGCAAGCTCATAACACGAGCGCCAAACTCTGGAATATAAGGTTCTGGGATCTTAAAGACATCACCATACAAGTTGTTAAAGCGCGTTGCGATATCGCGGGTCAACTCAAGGTGCTGCTTTTGGTCTTCACCAACCGGTACCTGATCCGCTTGATACAGTAAAATATCAGCAGCTTGCAATACTGGATAGGCGAATAAGCCAACGTTTACGTTATTGGCGTGCTTTGCTGACTTATCTTTAAACTGCGTCATGCGGTTTAGTTCACCCATTTGTGCATAACAGTTCAGCACCCAACCTAGCTGTGCATGTTCAGGAACCTGTGATTGAACAAATAGTGACGATTTATCTGGGTCGATGCCGCAAGCGGTATATAGTGCTACACCATCTAATACGCGATCGCGTAGTTGCTGTGGCTCTTGGCGAACCGTAATGGCATGCAAGTCAACCAACATAAAGTAACAATCATGATCGTTTTGTAGTTTAAGCCACTGGTTAATGGCACCTACGTAATTGCCTATTGTCATACCACCGGTTGGCTGAATACCACTTAATACTACAGGTTTACTCATGTCGTTCCTTTATTTCTTCATTGAATTAACGTTGATTGATAATGGGAATAATATCTAAGAATCCATCACAAAGGTACTGTGGATTGAACTCTTTCAAATCGAATCCCTGATTATACCCATAATTTAGCGCAATCACAGGTATCTTAGCGCCCTGAGCGGCCAAAATATCGCTTTTAGAATCCCCAACCATGATTAACTTATCCGCTGGTATTCCAAGACGCTCGGCAGCCAGCAATAGCGGAGCTGGTGATGGCTTTTTGTCAGTGTCATCACCACAGACGATACAATCAAAATGCGATGTGAGATTTAATTTATCTAGCAACTTTAGCGTAAATGTACGATTTTTATTGGTCACGATGGCTTTTGGCACTGTGGCAAATGCAGATAGCCCCGTCTCAACATGCGGATATAAACCAGCATACTGACCAACTAATTCATCATAATGCACTTTAAAACGCTCAATGGCGGTGTGCGCTAAACTTTCGGATAAGTCTTCGCTAACTTCATGGCTACCGCTTAGACCTCTTTTTACTAACATATCGATGCCGTTACCTACCCATTCACGCACCAGAGCATGACTAACAATCGGGTGAGCAAGCTCAGACAGCGTTAAATTGAGCGCCATGTACATATCCTCGACGCTATCAACTAACGTGCCATCGAGGTCAAATAAAATACCCTCAAAACGCATTATTTTACCTTTGCTAATTCTTGACGCATGGCGTCTATTACCGCTTTGTAATCGGGTTGATTAAAGATAGCGGAACCCGCAACAAACATGTCTGCACCTGCCGCTGCAACTTCAGCAATGTTGTCTACTTTAATTCCTCCATCCACTTCAAGGCGAATATCGCGACCGGAAGCATCAATGCGTGCTCTCGCTTCTTTTAATTTCTCAAGTGTATGTGGGATAAAACTTTGGCCGCCAAAACCAGGATTTACCGACATCAAGAGGATTTGATCAATTTTATCCATCACATGATCGAGATAATGCAGCGGCGTGCCCGGATTAAATACCAAGCCAGCTTTACAACCTGACTCTTTAATCAAAGCAAGGCTTCTGTCTATATGCTCACTGGCCTCTGGGTGAAATGTAATAATGCTCGCCCCGGCTTTAGCAAACTCGGGAATTAGACTATCTACAGGCTTTATCATCAAGTGTACGTCGATAGGAGCGGTAATTCCGTAATTTCTTAATGCGTCACAAATCATTGGACCAAAAGTTAAATTTGGCACATAGTGATTATCCATTACATCGAAATGAACCACGTCGGCACCTGCTGTCAGTACCTTTTCAACATCTTCGCCTAACCTCGCAAAATCTGCGGATAGAATGGATGGTGCAATTAAAAAATCAGACATACTTTTCCCCTAAACGTAAGACCGCGATACTGTACCGTAAATTGCCCAAAATGTCTGCGATTTAAGGCGCTTTATGATTGTGCAATAAACGAACATTGTGTATCATTATGTGATATCTAACTTCTGGGGATAGGGTTATGGTTTCTAGATATAAAGCACGGATTGCTCTGCTTGGGACGGTATTAGCCGTGTCGGCAGGGGTATTTTCTTTCGACAATGATGAAAGTCTTGCCGCAAATTACTCCGCATGTACTTGTAGCACTGGCAATTTGAGCAGTCGAATAAATGCAGTGGAATGTCAGCAAGAAGCGCACACCAGTTGGGCTGCGTGGTTGACTGGCGGTAGTTCGAGTGGCCAATTCCATTATTTGGATTTGCTTGAGCTATTACTTGGCTCTAAAGACAATCAAAGCAGTAGTAAAGTTTCATCTCCTTACTAATACCAGTTGAGCCAATCAACTGGTAAGAGGTAAACACTATGGCTTCTTCCAATAGTAAATTCGCGTTAGTTCAAAGTGTCTGTGCAGCAATGTTTGGTGTGCAGAGTGGTCAAAAACAAGCATATGACTTTAACAAAAAGCATTTTTGGCCGTTTGCTTTTGCGGGCATCGTTTTTGTCGCCGCCTTTGTCATTGGCTTAATTTGGTTTGTAAATGGTGTGGTTTTGGCTTAGTCCTTTATGCCGCGCAAATTACGGACGGTGATATAACGCCATTAGTTCGTCAACTTTATTCCGCCCATTACCTTTAGGGCTAATTGTACGTTTCACCTTGATCACATCTAGCTTCGCTTGATTATAAATCTTTCGAGTCCACACTGTATCGTGATTGGAGATTAACACTGGCGTTTGCTTTTCAAAAGCCGCGGTTTCCGCAAGATTCGCCAGCTGTGCTTGATCGTCTAAGTTAAACCCACCTTTTGCATAGCTAGTAAATGACGCAGTTTTGCTCAAAGGTACATACGGAGGATCGCAATACACTACCGCATTCTTTGGCATGGTTTCAAATACTTGGCTGTAACTTTGACAGGTAAAAGTAGCCTGTTGAGCCTTTTCAGCAAACACATATAACTCGCGCTCTGGAAAGTAAGGCTTTTTGTATTTACCAAAAGGGACGTTAAAGATCCCTTTGAGGTTATAACGACATAAACCATTGTAGCCATGGCGATTCATATATAGAAATAGAATCGCACGCTCATACACATCAATGCTTTCGTTAAACTGTTGTCGATACGCGTAATAAGCATCTGGGTGGTTATTTAACTCGACGAATAGCCTTTTAGCATCACTGATAAATTCATCAGGAATACGCTTCAACTCTTTATACAGGTTGATAAGATCAGCGTTAATGTCATTTAAGACATAATGCTTAAACTGAGTGTTAAGGAACACAGATCCCGCTCCAACAAAAGGTTCTACTAGCGTGTCGGCTTCATTACTTGCTGCTTGTAGGCGCTTAGAAATATCTTCTACTAAGCTGTATTTTCCGCCTGCCCATTTTAAGAAGGCTCTAGTCTTTTGTTGCATGCTCGTTCTATGTCGTGAGTGGTTGCGCGATTTTACACTAAATGTGGCTAATTACCGAGAGACTGAGTAATTTCTTGTTTAATTTTACTCATTCTCTTAAAAAATGGCTGACCTTTTCGTAGCGCCTCAGGCAATACCGCCTTTGCTTGCTTCGCTGAGGCCAAACTCTCATAAGCATCAGTAGTAACTACAAACCAAGTTCGGCCGTTTCTTAAGACAGTAAACTGCTGTGTCACTACCTCGTTATGCTCCGCCATAAACCCAGCCGCAATCTCACTTTCTGTCACCGCAAGTAACTGGATAACCCATTCATCATCTGAACGACTGAGATACCAAGGGTTTCCCGTCAATGGTTCAGGCTCTGCGTACTGAGGCTCTTTTACTGGCGATAAAGTGGCCGGAGTACTACCAACATTGGCTTCTTCAGCTTCAGTCGCTTGCTCTGATAGTGCGTTATTGTTGTTTGTAGTAGTTTCTTTTGCTTCAGTTAATGCAGATAAAATACTACCAACAGGCGCTGTTTCAATTTGCGTTGGCGCTTCGGCTGGCAACTCTGGTTGTACGTTGTTTTCAACTTCAACTTTTTCAACTGTAGTAATTGGCGCTTCAAACACAGCTTGCGCATCAATAGCAGTAGCGACGGCTTCTTCATTATCTTGAGTTGGCGTCCAGTATCGTTTTAATTCTTGCTTATACACTAAAGCAACCATTAACGCGGTCAGTATCAAACAAAGCGCAATGACATACCATTGCCATTGTGATTTGCTACTCACTTTTGAACTTTGTTCACGTAAATTCAGACTCTGTTGCTGCGGCTGCCAAGAAAGTAATACACTCGGATTACCTCGAGCTTCAGCTACAAACGTATTAAAAATAGGATCTTCATCAGGTGGTAAGTCTTTGTAAAACATGCTCATCAAACGCTTACTCTCGAGCATGGATAAAGGCTCGATATGAATATCCAAACTTTCAGGGATCAGCTGAGGCTGCTGCGCCGTAGCGAGTATGTAAATTATTTCGCGAGAAGATTTTGCGAGCTTTTGTAGTTGTTCCGCAAGCTCTTGGGTTAAATGCCTAACGTTGTCTAAAACCCATAAGCATGGTCCACAAGCTTGTTCATCATGGAGCAACATGAAGTTTTCACTTAGAGATAACTTCTGATCAATGAGAGGACTGCGAAAGCTATGCTCAAGCAGTTGCCGCACTACATCAAACTCTTGAGTATTTGCAGTCAGCTTTACAAACGCTTTGTTAAAGTCTGGATACTTATCGGTAAGAAACGACTCTGCAAGGTAGCTTTTACCAAGACCCGAAGAGCCGACTAAGGTTATCAGGTTTTGGCCATAGTCGAATTGCATAGCAATTCTATCTACCAATGCAGCTCTGCTTGGTAAAATTTGCGACTGCATTTAACGACCTATTAGAGTTACCACGGTTTCATCGCTAACATCATCCACTAGCGCACATTGACCTAGTTGCGTTGGCAGAATAAAGCGAATTTTGCCTTGTTTGTTCTTTTTGTCTTTGCGCATATGTTGTAAAAACTGCGCTGCGGTCATCTCGCTTGGCGCTTCTGTCGGTAATTGATAAAGCGCAATAACGCGACGGATCTTTTCAACATCAGCAGTACTAAGCGCGCCACGCTGGCAAGCCAAGTTTGCAGCTATCATCATTCCAGCAGCAACAGCCTCACCGTGCAACCAATTACCATAGCCCATTTGCGCTTCAATCGCATGGCCAAAGGTGTGACCCAAATTAAGTAATGCACGCAATCCAGCTTCAGTTTCGTCTTTGGCGACGATCTCAGCTTTTATTGCACAACACTTATAAATAACTTGTTGAAGGCTTTCAGCATCTAGTGCGCTGAGCTGAGGGTGCTGATCCGTTAATGTATCAAGAAAAGATGCATCATAGATCAACGCATATTTAATGACTTCAGCCATACCCGCAGCAAACTCTCTTGCAGGTAATGTACTTAAGGTCTTGGTGTCGATAAAAACCGCTTTTGGCTGATAGAAAGCACCAATCATGTTTTTACCTAACGGATGATTTACCGCAGTTTTACCACCAACTGACGAATCGACTTGTGACAACAAAGTCGTAGGGATCTGAATAAACGGAACACCACGCTGGTAGCATGCCGCAACAAAACCAGTCAAATCACCAACCACACCGCCACCGAGGGCAATCAAACACGTATCTCGACCACAATTATGCTCGAGCAAAAAGGCAGAGATCTTTTCAAACCACTCTAGTGATTTGTATTGTTCACCATCAGGGATAACAAAATGTAGCGGTTTTTGAGCGTCAAATATCGCTAACAGACTGTCTAAATATAAAGGTGCGATGGTGGTGTTGGTGATGATAACAGGACGACTTTGCCCAACATACTGCTTAAGTCGTCCTTCATCTGATAAGAGATGTTCACCGATGAAGATGGGATAGCTTCGCTCGTTTAAATCAACCTTTAATTCAAGCATGGCTTCCCTCCTACGGTGTTGTTATTAGAAATCTAATTTTTCAATAATTTGGTTTGCAACTACTTTAGCGCTTTGCTCATCCGTACGAACAACGTGATCTGCCACTTCTCTATATAGTGGTTCACGCTCATCGGCTAAGCGCTCTAGTACGTCACGTGAGTCTTCACTTGTTTGTAGTAATGGACGACGCTTATCACGCTGAGTACGAGCTACCTGTTTTTCGATCGGCGTTTCTAGGTAAACAACAATACCGCGCGCAGACAACTTATTGCGCACTTCTTTGCTGATCACAGAGCCACCACCTGTTGCTAACACAATGCCTTGCATTTCTGTTAGGTCAGAGATGACACTTTCTTCACGCTTGCGGAACCCCTCTTCGCCTTCAATATCGAACACCCAGGAAATATCCGCACCTGTGCGGCGCTCAATTTCCTGATCCGAATCGAAAAATTCAAGGTGTAATTGATCTGCAATGTGACGACCAATCGTGCTTTTACCAGCCCCCATCGGGCCTACTAGAAATATATTACGTTTCTCAGCCATATCTTTTTAGTACAAACGAACTCTAAAATTTGAAATAAAACCCCGCCTAACGACCTGGCCCCAAAATTAAGGAGGGGATTATCTCAGTAATCCGTGAACAATTTCAAGTCAAACCACGCAAAAAGCGTAATACTTTTACTGTCAACGGGCCTATAAACTGTCTTGAATGATCTTAGGCGTCACAAATATCAGCAATTCTCGCTTTTCGTTAATATCACGAGAGTTCTTAAACAATAGACCTAAATATGGGATATCGCCCAAAATTGGGATCTTACTTACTGCTGTTTTCACTTCTTGCTGATAAATACCACCCAGTACGATAGTTTGACCATTTTCGACCAGTACTTGTGTTTGGATCTGTTGGGTGTTGATCGCTGTCGCCGGGCCATTCGGCGTCTGCACGGTATCACCTTTAGTGTCTTGTGTAATCACTAAGTCGAGAATTATTTTATTATCGGGTGTGATTTGCGGTGTCACCTCCAAGCTTAATACCGCTTTTTTGAAGCTTACCGTTGTGGCACCACTTGACGAGGCCTCTACGTAAGGGATTTCTGTACCTTGCTCAATACGCGCCTTTTTCTGATTAGCGGTAGTGATGCTTGGCGTTGCGATTATCTCGCCTTTGTTCTCTTGTTCCAAAGCTGACAACTCGAGATCAATCAATGTACCATCCGCCAATTTGGCAATGTGCATACCAATACTACCAGCGGGAACCCCTTTCACGCCTAAATTAACGTTTAAGCGATTTTCCAAAGATGGGATGTTACCATTGGACAAAGCATCAGCGCCTTCCAGCGTACCAGATATGGCATCGCTACCTTGCTGGTCGCTAAAGCCCCAGCGGACACCTAAGTCTTCTTGTACGGTATCATCCACAGTAACCATACGCGACTCAATACGCACCTGTTTTACTGGCACATCTAAGGTTTCAACCATCCGGCGCACACTTTCAATACTGCGCGAAGTATCTTTAATTAATAGAGTATTGGTACGTTTGTCAACGGACACACTACCACGATGGCTAATAATAGAGTTGATATCTGTTTTGAGTAAGTCTGCAAACTCTTCCGCTTTCGCGTAATTAAGTTGAATATACTCGCTATATAATGGCTCTAGCTCTTCCACTTGCTGACGCGCTTGTAATTCTTTGGCTTCTCTTGCTGCGAGTTCTTCTGATGGTGCAACCATCAAAATAGAGCCATCCATACGCTTATCTAGCCCTTTCACACGTAACACAACATCAAGCGCCTGATCCCAAGGTACACCGTCTAAACGCAGGGTTATATTGCCAGATACCGTGTCACTCGTTACCAGATTAAAGTTGTTTGTATCGGCGATGATCTGTAGTACGGAGCGAATTGGAATATCCTGAAAATTCAACGTGATTGGCTGACCTTTATACTCTTTTTTATCGCCAAAGGTTTTATTACCTTCGTCTTTTTCAACTGATAACGTAAAGATGTTATCAAGCTGCTGATAGGTAAACTTGAATGCCGCATTTGGCTCAATCACAATGCGGCTTTTATTGTCTTCTTTAAAGGTCTCGATACGAGATACTACAGTGCCAAAATCTAACACATCAAGTTCATATAACAGGTCTTCTGCAATATCAATATGGTGGAAGTCCGCAATGATTTTGCCACCGCGCTCTTGTACATCAATAGCCGCTTGATTGTGCTCTAGAAACGCGAGTACTTTCGCCTCACCTTTCTCACCGCGACGAAAATCGATAGCTTGAATTTGGTTAATAAATGCGGTGACTTTTTGACTTTGATCTTGTTCGGAGACAATCGGTTTGTTAGATACTTCCACTATCACAAGATTATTCTTAACCTCGGTTTTATATAGCTTCAGCTCATCCATGTTGATGGAAACGGCAAAACCGCCATCTCTGAGTTCACTGGCAATGCCTTGAATACCCGCCTTGTTAATGCTCAATGCTTTTAAGCTTTCTTCGAACTCAGCCTGCTGGAAAAATAATTCAATACTAGCACTTTCGCCAACAACTCGAACTTTTGGTTCTGTATTGAGTTTTTCGTCAAACACCAGTTGTAGCTGGGTTTCCCCTGTTGGCACAGGGTTATAGCGAATGTCATATAACATAGGAATGGCATGCGCAATTGACGAAAGGCCAACTAAGGCAACACCGAGCACAGAACGCCATAGTGTTCGAGTGCTTTTAATGGTTGATTTTATAACGTTATTGTTAGTATTCACTCGCGCCACCTTGTTCCGCTTCTAACATTTCCACTTTTGTTAGCCTTTCTTTCCAACATCCCGTTCCATCTGGGATCAATTCTAATAATTCTAAATGATCGGCATGCACACTTAGCACTTTGCCATGATATAAACCCATATATTCGCCACGTTTAACACGATATAACCCCTGCGTTGCCGCTTCGATTAGCGCCCAACGACCGTCAGATTTGGCGATAATGCCTTTCATACGCAGATTATCCAATGGAAACTTCTCTAACGGATAGCGATCTCTATCTGGATCTGGGTGTAAGCAGTTTTTAATTTGAACGAGTTTATTTTCAATCACTTCGGGCTGTGGCGCAACAAAAGGGCTACGTAACTCTGAAGCGCTATACTTAAACGGTTCATAATTTTGCATTTCAGGTATAGGCTCGATTTTTGGCGTTGAGCTTGCCTTTACCTGATCAATAAATTCTTTTTGTTCTGCCGTACTATCATTACAACCTGAGATGAACATCAATGTGGTCACGCAGAGCATCAGTCGGATCATTTCTGACCTCCTTGCTCATAGCGATAAGTTTTTGCCACAACACTAAATACCAGCTCGCCGTTTCCTGCATTTTCGATTCTAAAATCGTGTAGGCTGACAATTCGAGGTAACTCAGATACTTTACTCACAAACTGACCAAATTCATGATATTTACCAATCACTTCTAACTTAATAGGCAGTTCAGTATAAAACTCTTTGCGTACCTCTGGCATCCAGCCAATTTTTAGGAAGGTTAATCCGCTGGAAGTACCAACGTAAGTCAGATCATCAAGTAACCCTGGCGTTTCGTTGGAACTTGGCAGTCGTCTCAACAGCTCTGTAAATTGCGCTTCCATATCAATCATTTGCTGTTTATAAAGCTCTAGGTTGTTTGCTCTTGCGTATTTTATTCGGTAGCTCGTTCTTAGCTCCTGCTCTTTTTTAACGGCTTGGTCGTAGCGGTCAATTGAGCTTGAGACCATCAGGTTATAACCCAATACCATCATTAATAAAACCACGAGAATGGAACATAAAACTTTTACAGGAAAAGGCCAATGACCTATGTTATCGAGCTCCAGCTCATTCCAATCGATTTCTTTTAAACTGTTTAAGTCAAAATTCATGCACTGTGCCTCCGCCCTATTTCGCTTTATCGGCTAAGTGGATGTCTTCATGAGACTTAACATAAAAATGCATGGTAAAATCACTCAGTAATTTTGAACTTTGCTCACCGGCTACTATACCTTGGATCACAGGTCGCTCTAATAAATAAGACGATTCAACTTGTCGTAGCATTTGTGATAAACGGTTGTTCGATTCACTTCGACCAATGACTTTGATCATATTGTCTTGCCGTTCAAGACTGGTGAGATAAACCCCAGCCGGAACCACTCGTGCTATTTCATCGATAATTTGCGTGCCGAGACTACGGTTGAGCTGTAACTCTTCAATAAGCCGAATGCGGCGCTGTAAGTTTTCTTTTTGCTTATTCAAGTCGTTAATAGCAACTATCCGGGAATCAAGTTGAGAGATCTCACTTTCGAGATAGCGGTTCTTAATTTCTTGCCCGGTTTTCAAGCCGTCATAGAAGCTGCCAAGCAAGTACATTAACAACAGACAAGCCGCGATGATCACCGCAATGATAGTCAAAAAGATTTGTTGCGACGCTTGCCTTTGCTGCTCGCGCCAAGGTAGCAAATTTATATGTGGCATGATGAGAAGCTCCTTAGTGCTAAGCCTGTCGCTAAGGCGAACTGCGCTTTATGCTTTTGCAGCACATGCCTATCTACTTTTGGTGCAATCTCCATGTCTGTAAACGGGTCTGCCACTATTGTGTGGATCCCAAGCTCATCAATAAGCAGTTTATCTAAGCCATCTACCAAAGCTGTTCCACCCGTCAACACGATGTAGTCAATATGATCTTTACCACTAGTCGTCATAAACATTTGCACTGCTCGACGAATTTGCTGCAGCATAGAAGTTTGAAAAGGAGCCAATACTTCAAAGGTATAGTTTGGCGGTAAATCCCCCGTCGTTTTTGCCAGTTCTGCCTCATCGTAGGTTTTGTTGTAATAAGCAACAATACTGTTGGTATATTGCTCACCACCAAACACTTGGTCACGGGTATAAATCGTTTTCCCAGATTGAATAACGCTTATCAACGTAAGCACAGCGCCAATATCTATCATTGCTACGATTTTATCAAAGGCATCATTTGGCAGTTCAGGGTAAATGACATCCATGGCTCTACTTAGTGCGTAGTTTTCTACATCAACAACTTTCGCTTTGAAACCAGCTTCTTCCAATGCGCCTACCCGTGCTTGCACGCTTTCGGTACGAGCCGCAGAGAGCAGAACATTCATTTTTGACGGATCGGCTTCGTTTACTCCAATTTTTTCAAAATCTAGACTAACTTCATCTAACGGGTAAGGGATCAGGCTATCTGCTTCAATAGCTATCTGGGACTCAAGTTCAGCATCAGTTAATGACACATCCATAAAGATCACTTTTGTAATCACGGTCTGACCGGATACGGCAACTGCTGCATATTGCGTGAGCTTTGGAATGCGCCGCTTCATTTTAGTTATCGCGTTGCCGATCGCTTCAATGTCTTGAATGGCCCTTTCATTTACTGCTCCTTTCGGAATAGGTTCAATCGCAACGGCTTCTACTCGGTAGCTGGAACTTGTCTTCGACAGCAACACCGCTTTGACACAATGGGAACCGATATCGATCCCTATCATCAGAGGTGCTTGTTTTTTTAGTAGTTGGCTCAGCATGTGAAGCGCCTGTTTCCTTTTAAGACTGTGTACCATAAAAATTTAGCACACAAAAATATTAATCGTTTTTTAATCAAGATATACTAGCAGTGTCTACCTGTAATTGGGAGTCTAACTAGGGATAATTCCGTGAAATTATTGAAAAGATTTTTACAATTCGTTTTTGTTTGTACCCTTTTAGGCGTGTTGACACTTATCAGTCTTTATTATTATGTCAAATCTGACATACCAAGTGTAGAGGTTTTGAAAGATGTTCAACTACAAACACCCATGCAAGTCTTTACACGAGACGGAAAACTCATCAATCAGTTTGGTGAAAAGCGCAGGATCCCTGTACGTTTGCAGGATGTTCCACTTCCCATGCGAAAAGCATTCTTAGCGACAGAAGATAACCGTTTTTACGATCATTTCGGTATTGATCCGATAGGTATCGTCCGCTCCGCTTTAGTGCTTATCACCACAGGGCAAAAAAAGCAGGGAGCCAGTACGCTCACCATGCAACTTGCCAGAAACTTTTTCTTAACAAGAGAGAAAGCCTATATTCGTAAAGTGAAAGAAATCTTTATTGCGTTGCATATTGAGCAGCTATTAACGAAAGACGAAATTTTTGAGCTTTACTTAAACAAAATTGAACTGGGTAATCGCGCCTTTGGTATCGGTGCAGCAGCACAAGTCTACTACGGTCGCTCACTATCAGAATTAACTTTAGCAGAAATGGCAATGATTGCAGGCCTGCCAAAAGCGCCTTCTGCGTTAAATCCAATTCGTAACCCAGAGCGCGCGCAATTGCGCCGGAATGTTGTGCTCGGACGAATGCTTGCTGAAAAGTATATTACCCGCACAGAATATGATGAGGCGACACAAGCTCCCATCACAGCTAAATTCCATGGTGCCGAAATTGAGCTGTATGCACCTTACATTTCTGAAATGGTTCGCGCCTATATGGTCGAACGCTACGGTACTGATAAAGCCTATAACTCTGGCATGAAAGTTTACACCAGTGTGGAATCTGACATGCAACAGGCTGCTCAGCATGCATTAGTTGATAATTTACATGCCTACGATATGCGTCACGGCTTTAGAGGCGCAGAAGAAACCTATTGGCATGCTGAGACGGAATCGCCGCTCAGCCATGAAGACATTATTACTCGCCTTAAAAAGGTCAATGAAATTGGACCTTTAAAAGCCGCTGTGGTGCTAAACATTGCAGAGAAAACGGCCGACCTGCTCTTAAAAACCGGTGAGCAAATTACATTGGAATGGCCAGGCTTAAGTTGGGCCAGACAATACATCAGTGAAACGCGTCAAAGCTTACCGCCAAAAACAACCGCAGATATCCTCGCGCCGGGCATGCAAGTGTTTGTCCGTAAACAAGACAACGGCTGGATGTTAAGTCAGTTGCCACGGGCATCCAGTGCCCTTGTCTCACTCGACCCGCAGGATGGGCGTGTAAAGGCGATTGTAGGTGGCTACAGTTTTGAACTTAGTCAATACAATCGTGCTACCCAAGCTAAGCGTCAGGTGGGTTCAAACATCAAACCCTTTATTTATTCATCCGCTTTAGAAAATGGCTATACCCTAGCCACCATTCTTAATGATGCCCCGATTAATCATTGGGACAGAAGCGTTGGCGTGGCTTGGCGTCCGAAAAACAGCCCTGAAGTGTATAACGGCCCAATCCGTATTCGCCGAGCGCTTGCACAATCGAAAAACGTGGTATCTGTTCGTTTGATCAAAGGCGTTGGCATAAATAAGGCTGCTGATCACTTGCTTAAATTTGGTTTTCAAGACGCAGATATTAATCGCAGTGAGTCATTGGCGCTTGGTAGTGCTGCACTGACTCCTATTGAAATGGCGCGCGGCATGGCCACTTTTGCCAACGGCGGTCACCTGATTGAGCCGTACTTTATCGATAAAATTACCGACTCATTCGGCACTGAGCTGGGTTCGGCAGAGCCATTATTGGTCTGCGACGAACAGCAGCTGGAAGAACAACCTGAGCGCTGTGCACCGCAAGTGATTTCGGAGCAAAACGCATTTCTGATTGCTGATGCACTTCATAGTGCAATCTGGGGTGGCGGTAGCTGGAAACATGACACGGGCTGGAGCGGCACAGGCTGGCGTGGTCAATGGTTAAAACGTCGTGATCTTGCTGGAAAAACGGGTACCACCAATGACTCGGTAGATACTTGGTTTACGGGCTTTAACCGTAATGTCCTCACCACAGTTTGGGTTGGCTTTGACGATGCGAGTAAATCCTTGGGTCGTGCGGCCTACAACGCTAACCTTGGTGATAACCAACTTGTTGGCGCAGAAGCAGGTGCGATTTCAGCACAACCTGCTTGGATAGACTTTATGCGTGAGGCACTTAAAGATGAGCCTTTGGCCCCGATAGAGCCACCTCCAGGGCTTATTTCAACTCGGATTGATTTAAAGACAGGGCTGTTGTCCCGTAAGAACGATTACACATCTCGGTTTGAATATTTCGAGCAAGGTACAGCCCCAACCAAATACGTATTAGATACGGATAGCAGCACACCGTTTGACGATACCGCCCCGCTACCCACTCACGAAGAGTTATTCTAAAATAGAAATGCCGATACAGATGTATCGGCATTTTTGTCTTATACCAGTTGTATTATATCTATTTTCTTAATAGCGTTATTTTAGATTTTGCGTCAGCCAGAATAAATCGGAATGTATTCCCGCGGCTGTCACTTCTTTGCCTGCCCCTGGGCCTTGGATCACCAGTGGGTTTTGTTCATACCATTTAGTGTGGATCACAAAAATATTATCACCCGGTGTTAAATTCGCGATTGCCGAGCCGTTTGGTACCTGTGCAATGCCTACTTTTGCAGACACTTTGCCATTGCTTGCAATTTCAAGCGCACCAGTATAGCGAAGCGCAGCGTCATTCGCTGTGGCCTTTGCATAGTGTGTCGCATAAAAGTCATCGAGTTGCTGGCGATTTTCTAAAAACGTTTGCCATGAACCCACACTCAAGGACTCAGGCATTAACGCCTCTAATTCAATATCGTCAAGCTCAAGTTCAATGCCTAACTCTCGTGCTAAGATCAAAAGCTTACGCTGCATATCTCGGCCAGATAGGTCTTCGCGTGGATCAGGCTCGGTAAAACCAAGCTCTTGCGCTCCAAGCACTAACTCAGAAAATGCTTCAGAGCCATCATAGCGACTACAAAGCCAAGATAAAGTGCCAGAAAAGACGCCTTCAATTCTCACCACTTCATCACCACTATTTTGCAGATCCGCCAACGCAAAGTTAATGGGAAGACCTGCGCCAACACTGGTGTTGTAACGCCATAACAGGTTACGCTCTTGCAACTGCTGACGCAGCTTTGAGTACCAACCTTGTTGTGCCGTGCCGGCATATTTATTAGCGCTGATCAAATGGCAGTCATGTTCAACAAACTGTGGATACAACTCACTGAAACGCTCGCTCGCAGTAATATCGACCACCACTTTATGCTCGTAATCTAGCTCTTTAATACGAGTGAATAGCTCGGCTTCATTGTATTCGATGGCCTCATTTTGCCATTGCTGTTGCCACGATGCTAAGTTCAACCCGCTTGGACAGAACAACATTTGCTTAGAACGCAGTAAGCCAACCAACTTAAGATCAAAGTGCTCACTCAGCTTAGCGACTTGGTTTTTGCATTGTTCGATAAACACTTCACCCACATTGCCAACACCAGCCACAATCACTGCAAGCTCTCTGCCTTTATTCACCAAACGTTCGTGCAATATGGCAAGTAGATCGCTATCAATTGCTTGATCGGTTAACACTAAGCTGTAATGACGCTCTTGCAGCACAAAACGGGTGACAATCGCATGTTCATCCAATAGTTCCAGCGCCTGCTGATGTAACCCAGCAACATCCTGACTTGGGGCAACAATAGCAAAGCCTTGTACTTGCGACTCAATAATATTGGCACGTGAATCAAGCGCTTTGATCACAACATGGCTAAATTCAGATGGCACCAGTAAGTGTGCCTCTCCACCTTTAACAAAATGATGAATGCTATGCTGGATAAGCTGGCTTAGCTGCTTCACTTCGCCACTTTTTAGCTGCTCAACGCGTAACAGGTCAAGTTGTCCAAAAGTGGTAATAAAGCGCTTCTCTTTGCTATAGCCTGCCTTTACTATCTCAGTGCCAAGCGCATCGGCATCAAAGCTGCTGCGAACTTGTAGTTTTATATCGGTATCTTTAAGTGGAGACAGCGTTTTTGCATGCAGTACCGGATTACCTAATCGTGCGAGTAATTCAGCTTGGCCACGACATACCTTAGTGTATTTTATGGCATTAGCGACTTTACGTGGATCCGTACTGAATACGCCAGTTGTATCCGTCCAAATTGATACTTGAGCGGCATCAAGATAACTTGCCAACAAAGTCGCGCTATAGTCACTGCCATTTCGACCTAAAGTCACCGTTTCACCTTGTGCATTTGCGGCAATAAAACCGGTAACGATATAGATAGCGTGTTCATCAATTGTGCGATAACACGCTTCTTTGTTATGGGCATGTAGTAACACTCCATCTTGTTGTACAAATAACGTACGAGCGTCGATAGCTTTGGCTTCAATGCCTTGAGAACTTAGGCAGTTTGCTAATATACGAGCCGACCATAGCTCTCCATGTGCAAGTAAACTCGCGTAGTGAAGATGTTGTTCTTCTCTTCCCAAAGCGATTGCTTGCAGCTCATTGACAAGCTGTTTGAGTAACACACTGTGTTGTTCACCTACAAACAGGGCATCAATTAATTCTCGTTGATGATTTTCAACTTGTAATAAAACATCGTTGAATGCACGAACATCTTGCTGCTCAAAGCTTTGCCATAACTTCACTAGGGTATTCGTTGTTTTTCCTGCAGCAGAAACCACAACACTGTCACCTAGTTGACATTGCTCTAACACTATCTTGGCAACCGCCTGATAACGCTCTGGCGAGCTTAAACTCGAACCACCAAACTTATGTACTACTTTTGCCATTTACTCACCACAACGCTACTGTATGTGCAGGCGTTAACTTGAATGACTTAGCATCATCACTCGCCTGACTTTCATCAATACATGCAAATCCCGATTCCAGATCTGCAATGAGATCCTGTGCATCTTCAATGCCCACAGAAATACGAATTAACGTGTCGCCCACTCCCGCTTCTAAACGTGCTTGCGGATCCATACCTGCGTGTGTCATCGTCGCTGGATGGCAAATAAGACTCTCAACCCCACCTAGAGATTCTGCCAATGAGAAGTGCGTTAGAGACGTTAAAAACTTCGCTGATGTTTGCAGTTCGCCTTTGATATCAAAGCTCACCATACCACCAAAACCGAGCTGTTGTTTTTTCGCAAGTTCGTGTTGAGGATGCGACTCAAGGCCTGGGTAATAAACTTGGCTAACATACGGCGACTTTTCTAAATACTCCGCAATCAGCTGAGCATTTTCTTGATGCTGGCGTAAACGCACGTTTAAGGTGCGCAGTCCACGTAAAGTAAGATAACTATCAAAAGGTGCGCCGGTAATACCGATATTATTTGCCCACCAAGCTAACTCATCACCCAACTCCTGTGTACGCGCGATCACCGCGCCCCCCACGACATCAGAATGACCATTGATATATTTAGTAGTTGAATGCACGACTACATCCACGCCAAAGGTAATGGGGTTTTGTAGTGCAGGAGACAAGAAGGTGTTGTCGGCGGCGACCAAAGCCCCCACAGCGTGTGCTGCATTTACGACAGTTTCTATATCCGTGAGCCTTAATATTGGGTTACTTGGTGTTTCAATCCAAACTAATTTAGGTTTGATCTGCTGCAGCTGTGCAAGACTTTCAGGTTGCGTGAGATCCAACACGGCTAATTTGAGCAGTCCACGCTTAGCAAGCGATGTAAACAAGCGATAGCTACCACCGTAACAGTCATGTGGAATAACCAGCGTATCGTCATGGTTAAGTAGCTGAGTTACTAGGTGAACAGCAGCCATGCCAGTGGCGGTAATAATGCCACGAGCACCACCTTCAAGTTCAGTCAGTGCCTGTGCAAGCACATCACGATTAAAGTTACCACTGCGGCCATAATCGTAGTCGCGTTTGGTATCAAAATCGGCAAAAGAATAGGTGGTAGAAAGGTAAAGCGGTGGCACTACTGCCCCATGTGCTTTATCAGCTTCTATACCGTGACGCACTGCAACCGTCGATTTATTAACTTGACTCATAAGGTCACCTAGATAGTTGGATGTTTAGACGTCTAAAAGGTTAGAGCAACAGAAACTAGAAGTCAAAACATTTATACTGCTAAATGGCTAAATAACTAGTATTTGACTATCTTTTTTAAACCGATAAAATTTCGCCACTCTAGGCGTTGCTAATACGACTGAGTTATTGAAAACTATGGCAGAGATTCTTCTATCTCGCTATGGCGGATTAGTTTATTCATCTATTTGAGTTTGGGATTTATCTTTAATTCGTAAGGTTATCCCTATATTCATGCGGTTGGTGAATAATGTAGACCAGAACCCAGTCATATTGGCATTGATGTAACTGAGGCAAGTACACAATTATGGCAAAATGGAACGGTGAGTATATTCACCCATATGCAGAACACGGTAAGAAAGCAGAGCAAGTAAAAAAGATCACGGTGAGCATACCTCTGAATGTACTCAAAGTGCTAACTGATGAGCGTACACGTCGCCAAGTGAATAATTTACGTCATGCCACGAACAGTGAGCTTTTATGTGAGGCGTTTCTACATGCCTTCACAGGTCAGCCACTGCCGAGCGATGAAGACTTGAGAAAAGATAATCCAGAGCGTATTCCATTAGAAGTAAGACAAATAATGGAAGAGCGCGGTTTGGAGATCCCAGAAATAAACGAAGAGTGATAACTACTCTTTCTCTGTGGACATACAGACACAAAAAAAGCCTCAATCGAGGCTTTTTTATTTGGATAATACCAATGGTATTATTCCATATATCCAGCTGGCATATCGATTTGTGCCACGCCTGATTCAATTGCAGCTACCGCTACTGCTTTTGCGATACGAGGTAACAAACGCGGATCCATTGGTTTTGGAATAATGTACTCAGGACCAAACTCAAGACTATCCACATCAGCCGCTTTTAACACTTCAGCTGGCACAGGTTCTTTCGCAATCGTTCTAATTGCTTCAACTGCTGCAATCTTCATCTCGTCATTGATAGCAGTTGCACGTACATCAAGCGCACCACGGAAGATAAACGGGAAACACAGCACGTTATTTACTTGGTTTGGATAATCTGAGCGACCAGTCGCCATGATCAAATCATTACGTGCACCGTGTGCAACTTCAGGACTGATCTCTGGATCTGGGTTAGAACAAGCGAATACCACTGGCTTGTCAGCCATTAACTTTAGATCTTCAGCAGAAAGTAAGTCTGGACCAGAAACACCAACAAATACGTCCGCATCCGCAATCACGTCTTGTAACGTACGCTTATCCGTGTTGTTTGCAAACAACTCTTTATATTCATTTAGGTCATCACGACGAGTATGGATCACGCCTTTTCTGTCCAGCATATAGATGTGTTCTCGTTGAGCACCACACTTGATCAATAATTCCATACAAGCAATAGCAGCTGCACCCGCACCAAGACACACAATAATCGCATCATGAATATCTTTACCTTGGATTTCCAACGCATTCAGCATACCCGCAGCGGTTACAATTGCGGTGCCGTGCTGATCATCATGGAATACAGGAACGTCACAACGTTCGATTAGCGCGCGCTCAATTTCAAAGCACTCTGGCGCTTTAATATCTTCAAGGTTAATACCGCCAAATGTGTCTGCGATATTTGCCACCGTATTGATGAAGTCTTCGGTGGTGTTGTGCTTAACTTCGATATCGATTGAATCAAGACCCGCAAAACGCTTAAATAATAGCGCCTTACCTTCCATAACAGGCTTTGACGCCAAAGGACCTAAATTACCCAAGCCAAGAATTGCCGTACCATTACTGATCACCGCAACCATATTTCCTTTACCCGTATAACGGTATGCATTCGCCGGATCAGCCGCGATTTCACGTACTGGCTCTGCAACACCTGGGCTATATGCAAGTGCTAAGTCTTTTACGGTCTCGGCAGGTTTAGTGAGTTCAACACTGATTTTACCTGGAACGGGCTTCTCGTGATAATCTAGAGCTTGTTGACGAAAATCTGTCATGGCGCGATATTTTCCTACGAAGTTAATGTGAGAGTGTGGTAAACGTTCGCATTCTGAATGTTGGCAACCTATCATGCTGGTTACAGCAACACACAGTGCGATTAACTATATGAGCGACGACATTCAACCACTCAACAAGCGTTTGTGCTTTGCTGTCGCGGTATGTCAATAGGACATATAGTTAATCGACCGTATTCACACAATACCGAGTTTTGCTCATTATTCAAGTAAAATCAGGTCTATCCACTAGCACGGTATTTTCTATACTTTTCCGAGAAGATAAGCTCAATTTTAAGAAATATTTCACAAATAATGTGACTAAAACTTAAAAAACAAGACGCAAAAACCAGCACAAAATGCAGAAAATTAGCACAGATGCACACTAATTATAAAAACAATAAGAAATTTGCAACTTAACTAATTTTAACGTCAAGATACCCGCATTTAATCGCAATATACTGATTTTAGTTTATATAAAGTGCTCATAACTGATACTATTTACTATATGAGCTTTGATTATTTTCACAACTTAAGCTCGTAAATGTTCAGTATTTATCTACTAAATAGAGTTTTTACTCTACCCAAGAGATCAGTAAAGTTTTGCTGCCAAACTGGCAAGTTTTCTATTTAAGAAGAATAAAAGACACAATGAAGGCGTGATGACTGACGGTTTGTCTGTTGATGCAGAATAGGATGTATCAATCGGGAAGGTATTTTCAAACCGGCACAAAAAAAGCACCCTAAGGTGCTTTTTTCGACTAGACCAACAAGATTACTTCTTGCTGCTAAGTGCACCGAAACGCTTGTTAAAGCGATCTACACGGCCACCTGTGTCAAGGATCTTCTGCTTACCAGTGTAGAACGGGTGACACGCAGAACATACGTCTAGGTGAATATCTTTACATAGCGTTGAACGAGTTTCGAACTTGTTACCGCAAGAGCACGATGCAGTGATCGTCTCGTAATTAGGGTGAATACCTTCTTTCATAGCAACCTCTAGTTAAGGCCGTATCGCTCTCCAAACCCGAAGTCTGGCACCATACGTAGTTATACAAAAATGTGGACGCGTATTTTAGTGCCTAACTGAACAATCTACAAGCAATATTTCAGAGTTTTTTATCGCCGTCGTAGAGTACGTTTTCAATTCGTACCACCTTAGGTATATACTTCGTCACTGCGCTCACTTTATGGAATTGTAATACATGCTCATTCTTGAAGTAGCTTTAAAGCTGCCACTGCACCGAACATTCGACTATTTGCTAGCACCAACCATGCAAGTTGAAGCAGGAATGAGAGTCATCGTCAATTTTGCCAACCGTCGCTGCACTGCGATAGCGCTTGCTAAAAAAGACGACACCGATGTACCAAAAGATAAGCTCAAGCAAATTATTGAGGTGTTGGACGAGCACCCAGTCTTTAATCAAGCACAACTTAGCTTCTTACACTTTGTCTCTCAGTATTACTGTCATCCAATTGGCGATACCTTATTCACAGCACTACCGGCGGTACTTAGAGATGGTGGAAGCCCAGACAAAACTCAGATCCCTATCGTCAGATTAACGGAAAAAGGGCAAAAGCTACCAACACTGCGAGCCAAAAAGCAACAAGCACTGCTTTCTCAATTGTACGAAGGTGGTGCAATAAAATTAAGCGAACTCAAAGCACTCGGATTTGCTAGCCAAACAATTAAAGCATTGGAAGAAAAAGCGCTTATCTCACAATCTATTGAGCATGATAGTGATTGGTCGCAAAACGAATTACAGCTAGGCGAAAAGCCGCGCCTAAACGACCAACAAGCGACTATTTGCAGCGCCGTCAATGCTCAAGTCGGTTACCGTACCTTTTTAATCGAAGGTGTAACGGGAAGTGGTAAAACCGAAGTCTACTTACAGAGCCTTGAAAACATAATAAAAGCGGGTAAGCAAGCACTGATCTTGGTGCCTGAAATTGGACTCACACCACAAACGATCAACCGCTTCAAAAAGCGCTTTAATAACCTGCCCATTGATTTATGGCACTCAAATCTAACCGATAATGAGCGCCTACATACTTGGCGTCGCGCCGAAAAGGGTCTGAGTGCTTTGGTTATCGGTACGCGCTCGGCCATTTTTTTGCCCTTTCAAAATCTCGGCATGATCATCGTTGACGAAGAGCACGACAACTCGTTTAAACAACAAGAAGGTCTGCGCTATCACGCCAGAGATCTCGCTGCATTTCGAGCGCATCAGGCACACTGCCCTTTACTTTTGGGAACAGCAACACCGGCATTAGAAACATTACACAAAGCCATAACCAACAAATATCAACTCGTCACACTGAGTAAACGAGCGCAGACCCAGCACGACAACCAATTTCATCTTGTAGACATGAAAGGTCAGCCAGAACAAGGCGGGTTTTCACCAATGAGTTTACATTGGATGGAAAAAACACTAGCTCGCGGTAAGCAGGTTATGGTGTTTCTAAATCGTCGGGGTTTTGCACCAACATTGATGTGTCACGAATGCGGATGGCTTAATACCTGTAAACATTGCTCTACCAGCGCCACGTACCATAAAAATATGAACCGCTTGGTATGCCATCATTGCGGTGAACAGGACTTTGTACCGAGACAGTGTCCTGATTGCGGCAGCACCCAAATCATGCCTACAGGACTTGGTACAGAACAACTCGAAGGGTTTTTAAGTGAGCGCTTCGCTGATATTCCCGTCACTCGTATTGACCGAGATTCTACACGCCGTAAGGGCAGCCTTGAGAGCGCACTTGACGAAATTAATCAAGGTGGTGCGCGAATTTTGGTCGGCACTCAAATGCTTGCCAAGGGCCACCATTTTGCTGATGTCAGTCTTGTGATTATCTTGGATGTGGACTCAGGACTTTACTCTTGCGACTTTAGAGCAACCGAGCAAATGGCGCAGCTTATTACGCAAGTTGCTGGACGAGCCGGACGCGCCGGTGAAGCGGGAACCGTGTTATTGCAAACGCATTTTCCAGAACATCCATTATTGCAAGATTTAATCAATAACGGCTACGGTGACTTTGCACGATATGCCTTACAAGAACGTGAAGAAGCAATGCTTCCCCCCTTCGCACACTTAGCTATCATCCGCGCCGAGGCAACAAATATAAATACAGTATTGCGCTTTTTGTCGGATTTGGTTCCAGCTACCCCCTATCCTGGTATACAATTGCTGGGTCCAATTCCAGCACCACTTGAACGAATAGCTGGAAAGTTCAGATACCAATTACATATACACGCACAACAACGCACTGTGCTGCGGGACTATCTTTCGCAACTTGCGCGCTATATCGCTACGCATGAGTCTGCCAATCGAGTACGCTGGAGCATAGATGTTGATCCAATGGATAGCTATTAAAATCAAATAACCTATGGCACAGCACGATTACATCAATAAGAAACCTAAAGGCAAAGGGAAAGACAAGCCAGAAAAATCGGCAAAATTTCCTGTTATTGCTGCTATTTTTGCATTTCTACTGATCGGAGGATTTGCCTACGGTCTTTGGTTTATAAAAACCAATGCCGATCCTAAAGAAGTAGAGCAAGCCAAAAACCCGCATCCAGTTGCCGAGCAAAAGGTTAGTAAACCCAAGCCTCGCCCACCTGAGTTCATTGAAGAAATTAAAAATCATGAAATCAAGGTCGAAGTTAAAGAGATCGAGAGCAAAGGTCCTTATCAAATGCAGTGTGGTTCATTTAGAACCCATAGCCAAGCCGAAGCCATGAAAGCCAAAGTTGCGTTTGCAGGGTTAATCGCGGAGATCCGTCGTACCGAAGGGAGTAACGGTGTCTGGTATCGTGTCCGTCTTGGCCCCTACGATACCAAGCGTTTAGCGGAAAGCGATAAAAACAAATTGCAGCGCGTCGGGATATTTGGCTGTGGGATTTGGGGCTGGACTTGATTTTTATAAGTCCACCCATATTTCCTACTAATCTAGAGTTACACGGGCACAGGCCCAGATAAGGATTACTATGACTACCATCGTTAGTGTTCGTCGCGATGACAAAGTGGTTATCGGCGGTGATGGCCAAGTTTCGCTTGGTAACACAGTTATGAAAGGCAACGCGCGTAAAGTACGTCGTCTATACAATGGTAAAGTACTGGCAGGTTTCGCTGGCGGTACAGCTGATGCATTTACATTATTTGAACGCTTTGAAGCAAAGCTTGAGATGCACCAAGGCCATCTCACTAAAGCAGCCGTAGAAATGGCAAAAGACTGGCGTACCGACAGAGCATTAAGAAGGCTTGAAGCCCTACTTGCGGTAGCCGATGAAACCGCCTCGCTTATCATCACAGGTAACGGCGATGTGGTGCAGCCAGAGCATGACCTGATTGCTATCGGCAGTGGTGGTAACTTCGCACAGGCGGCTGCAACCGCACTACTTGAAAATACAGACTTAAGTGCGAAAGAAATCGTGGAAAAGAGCCTGAAGATCGCTGGCGATATCTGCGTATTTACCAATAATTTCCAAACTATCGAAGAATTGTAATAGGACTCGTCATGACAGCTATGACTCCAAGAGAGATTGTGCACGAGCTTGATCAACACATTATCGGTCAGGACAAAGCCAAAAAAGCCGTCGCGATTGCACTGCGCAACCGTTGGCGTCGTATGCAGCTTGATGAAGAGCTGCGTGCAGAAGTTACACCAAAGAATATTTTGATGATCGGCCCAACGGGTGTGGGTAAAACTGAGATTGCTCGCCGTTTAGCAAAGCTTGCTAACGCGCCATTTATCAAAGTCGAAGCGACTAAGTTCACCGAAGTGGGTTATGTTGGTAAAGAAGTTGAAACCATCATCCGTGATCTAGTCGAAGTTTCTTTTAAGCTAACACGTGAACAGCAAACCAAGAAATTCAAATTCCGCGCAGAAGAAGCCGCCGAAGAGCGTATTTTAGATGCACTTTTGCCACCAGCAAAAGACGCTTGGGGTGAGTCGCAGCCAAATGAAAATTCGTCAACACGCCAAGTATTTCGTAAGAAACTACGTGAAGGTCAGTTAGACGACAAAGAAATTGAGATCGACATCGCAGAAACGGCGCCTCATGTTGAGATCATGTCACCTCCTGGTATGGAAGAAATGACCAGCCAGCTACAGAGCATGTTCCAAAACATGTCGGGTGACAAGAAAAAGAATCGTAAGCTGAAAATTAAAGAAGCACTTAAGCTATTGATTGAAGAAGAAGCTGCAAAGCTTGTTAATCCAGAAGAGCTTAAAGAGCAAGCTATTGAGTCAGTTGAACAAAACGGTATCGTGTTTATTGATGAAATCGATAAAATTTGTAAGCGTGGTGAATCTTCTGGCCCAGATGTTAGCCGTGAAGGTGTACAACGCGACTTACTACCACTTATCGAAGGTTCAACCGTTAATACTAAACACGGTATGGTAAAAACCGACCACATTTTATTTATCGCGTCAGGTGCGTTCCAAATGGCCAAGCCGTCGGATTTAATCCCTGAACTACAAGGTCGTTTACCTATTCGCGTTGAACTAGAAGCACTAACTGCGGGTGATTTCAAACGTATTCTAACTGAGCCAAATGCATCTCTTACAGAGCAGCAACAGGCGCTACTGAAAACAGAAGACGTCACTATCGACTTTACCGATGACGCTATCACCAAACTGGCTGAAGCTGCATATCAGGTCAACGAGAAAACTGAAAACATCGGTGCGCGTCGCCTTCACACTGTGATGGAAAAACTGATGGAAGAGATTTCATTCGATGCCAGTGAAAAGGCCGGTGATACCTTGACGATTGATGCCGCCTACGTTGAACAGCATTTAGACATGCTTGTTCAGGATGAAGATTTAAGCCGCTTCATTCTGTAAATGAAAATCAAAAGCGGAGCCTTGCTCCGCTTTTTGAGTTATACCAATTATGTATCAAGTCACCAAACTTCATTATCATACGCTCAGTAAAGTGCTCGATGTTTATTTTGAGGACGGCCGCTGTTTTACGCTAAGTGCCGAATTCTTGCGAACACACTCACCATCAGCCGAAGTGCAAGGGCATAGTCCGGCGCAAAAGCAACTCGTGCTAAACAAACAGAATGTCGCCATAAAGAAAATTGAACCCGTTGGTCACTATGCTGCACGCTTTGTTTTTGATGATGGCCACGACTCAGGGCTCTACAGCTGGCAATACTTATACACTATAGCTACACAACACGATGTGCTATGGCAGGAATATGTAAACGCTGTAGAAGAGTATAAAACCCAAAAGGACAGCGTACCTATCAAGTTTGTGCCTTAAATTTACTGTTGATAAGCAGCCTGATACGAAGATTTGACATTATCGACCAAGCTATCTAAAACCTTTAAATTCATCTTATTGGGGAAGAAATCGGCTTGTGCCGCTAGCTTGTTACGCATCTTCATTAGTGTCACTCGATCTTCTTTTAAAAACGCAACACTCGCGGCTATATACTCTACCCAAAGGAACTCGGCAGGATTATTCTTCGCAGAGAGCAGAAGTGCCTCTCCAACCTCTATCGCCTGTTCTCGCTTTCCCGCCATAGCGTAATTCTGAAATAAATGCCATTGCAAACTTGCTTGCTGCTCTCCAGTCATGGTTTTATATTGCTCAATGAGCATTGCAGCTTCTAAATAACAACCCTGATTATACAGTACTCGCCACCCAGAGTTAGGTGTTTGATCAAAGCTTTTATAATTCATATTAGTCATGTTATTGCGTACAGTATCGAAGCTATCTCGACATAACATCGAAGCTTGAACAGAAAAGTTTCCCATAGCCAAAAGTAAAAATAGCCCCCGGATACAAGAATGACGTGTGGAGAGTTTCATTTAAATATTCCTTTTCAACATGTGATTTTCTCTTTATAAAACATACCTTTTAAAGATGCAAACCCCTACCTAAGACGATCCGGAAAATTTCTGCAACAGTACATATTACTCACGATGTTGAATAGAGTCACCTTAAATGCAATACGCTTCTCAATATTCAAAATGACAATCAACCTGAACCTTAAAAATAATAAGCAAGCTCATTTCTTATCCGAGCCTCAGGTTTAATAAAAAACCCCACTATAAATTAAGTGGGGCTTTGACATTAAGAACCTCAGGTTGAATTGGTGTTTATACCTGATACTTAGCCACGGCTTCGTGTAATACGCGCGCTTGCTCTGCGACTTCTTCACTACTTTGCGCATTAGAGTGAGCATGCTCTGAGGCACCTTGCGCAATGTCTCTGATCTTGACCACGTTTTTATTCACTTCTGAAGCAACTTGGTTTTGTTCATCAATTGCCGTCGCGATATGTGTGCTCATTTCCATAATCGTTTGCACATCTTGGGTGATCATGCTGAGCAACTCCCCTGCTTTTTCGGCTTGCGACACACTTTCATTGCCTTGCTCACGACATTGTTCCATGATGTTCACCACTTCTCGTGTACGCTGTTGCAATGTAGAAATGATGCTTTCGATTTCTTGTGTGGAGTCTTGAGTACGCTGCGCAAGTGACCTAACTTCATCCGCCACAACAGCAAAACCTCGACCTTGCTCACCTGCGCGCGCAGCTTCAATAGCAGCGTTTAGCGCAAGTAAGTTTGTTTGTTCTGCAATGCCACGGATCACATCCAATACCGAGCCAATGGTTTCACCGTCACGCTCTAACTGAGCAACAACGCTTGAAGCACCACCTAACGATTCCGATAACTGCATGATGTGCTCAATTGTTGCTGTAACTTCACGGCGACCTTGTTGCGCATTTTCATTCGTTGTCTCGGCTTTATGCGCCGCTTCACCCGTATTATGAGAAATGTCTTGGATCGTCGCTTGCATCTCGGTCGCTGCGGTGGCGACCATATCCGCTTCATGCAACTGCTCAGCCATACCAGTACTCGTTTGGGCAGTGGTTTCCGTTAAATGATCCGTGGCTTCATTAATGGTTGCCAACGCTCCATTCACATCTGCAATGAGATCTCTAAAGTCAGAAATTAAGCTATTAAAATCACGAGTCATAATCGTGATTTCGTCATTACCGCTTTGTTCAATTTGTAGACTTAAATTATTTTCACGACGAATGCGCTCAATGGTTTGATAAACGCGCTCTACAGGTTGAATAATTGAGCGACTAGTCGATAACACCAAAGTCATCACGATAATGCCAGCTACAACAAACACACCAATGGCGAGCATCTGAGTTTTATCAACGTTTTCTTTGATCTCTGCCTTTGCCTGCTCAACAACCTCAGAGACTACAGCATCACTTTTCTCAACACTAACTTTCATTTTGCCTAGCGCACCGCTCGTCAAATCTAAGCCAAGTGCTTCTTGTGCTCGGACTAAACTCGCAAATTTGGATTGATAGGTGTTCAATAAGCTGAGCAACTTAGATTGATATTGAGCGTTAAACCCAGCACTACGAATTTCCTGTGAAAACTGTGCAACAAGCTCGTCAAAACGCTTAAGATATTTGGTATCAAAACGTAACATAAAGTCTTTTTCGGCTCGGCGAAGCTGCAGCATGGTTGAAAGGAGTTGATAATTCTGCTGCTCTTTTAGTAGTGTTTCTACCTCGTGTACCGCACCACGAAGCTCACCGTAAAGAGCATCCTTTGGATGCAAACCAATTGTTTTTTGTAATTGCACCACTTTTTGAAAGTCATCGTAATAACTTTTTGCTAAGCGTTCAAATTCGTTGATCCGACCTAAATCGATATCAAAATCAGAAAAAGTACCTTGTAACAAAGCAAGCTTAGTTTGCAGCTCACGATACTCGTTTTCAAACTCATCGAGTGAATCTACCTGCTTGTAAAAAAGGAAATTTTTCTCGTGTTTGCGCATTGCTAATTCATGAATGTCGAGCTCTTCTGCATATTGAATGGTTTCATTCAATTTCAGCATAGTACGAGCTTCGTACATGATCATAATTAACATAACAACCAAGGCAATCCCTACCACTAATGCATTCACTTGCAAACGACGTCTGATAGTCAGATTTTCTAATACCGCCATCGGCTTACCTACAATGTTAATAGACTGGCTAAAGTATAGCTGAAGCCTTCCGCCCTTGCCTCATAATAGGTAATTATTCTGGGTTCATATTACAAATTAATATATTTACGCCGCTTTTACATACAAATTATTAACACCGTTCCAGAGTTGATTGTGTAATAAATCAATATTATGCCATTGACCTCCCATCAACCACTCCACTAGCAAGCTAGGATCAGATGGAAAATAAAACGATGCCTTCGCGTCTGTTTGCAGCCACTCTTCCAGCGCGCCAGCATTGAGATAATTCATCACTTGGGCATGACCGAGCTCCGCTAGCGTCTGCGCATTATTCTGCTGTTCAAATTGACCATCTAATGGTTTAAGTAGCAGTTTCTTACCGAGTTTTAATGCTTCACTAGAAAGCTCAAACCCAGCATTTGCAATCACGCCACTGGTATTTCTTAAGTCTTGAATAAACCCAGAACGACTCGGTTTTCTCAGGTGAATATGTTGCAACGAAGCATTGTCGGCATCCGGGTGATAGCAGTAAAATTCCTTATCGGGGAAGTCTTTTAACAACTCAATAATGCTATCCAATGCTTCAAACGGCAGATAAACCAAAACTTTGTTAATTATCGATGCACATTGCTCCTGCTCAGCCTCATAAGGAATAAAAGGCGGAATAATATGCTTATCAAACGGTTGCCAGTGCACCCCAAGATGAATATCAGCTGGTGCAAAATACCGGATCAGGGCTTTGTGCCAAGGCTGTACGGCAAATTGTGGAACAGCATCATATAAATATGACGCTTGATGACTCATTGCTATCACTGGAACCTTTGCCAGCTTTCCTGCCCACGCACTGACAGGCTCAAAGTCGTTAAAGATCAAATCATAACCTGATACATCTAATTTTCTAACGTCGCGAATAAACTCACCAAACTTGAGCGACTGAAAAGTTTTTAAACGATTTAACTGGCCACGCTCGGTAACGAATGACAACCCTCGGCAACTGCGATAATCACCAAAGTCATGCATATCGAAATAGTTTTCCGAAGGACGTCCAGAAAAAAAGTAGTCAACAGAAATTCCCATGTTGCGAAAGCAATTTGCCATTACCCGAGCCCGAGTAGTATGGCCATTTCCCGTTCCTTGAACACCATATAGTATTTTCATACGCTTCCTAATATCACTATCGCTAAACTTGCACAGGCGACACCCATTGCCGCACCAAGCACCACATCAAGTGGATAATGTACCCCTACAATTACGCGTGACAATGACACTCCTGAAGCCCAAATCATCAACGGAAACGCAGCCAGAGGAATTTGCTCCATCAAGCAAGTCGCATATAGCCAAGCGCCAGCACTATGCCCCGAGGGCAGACTAAATTTGTCGCTCGGCGTCAACAAGGCCTTCACTGCGTAGCAGTCACATGGTCGTAATCGTGCAAAACGATTTTTTAGATAGAAGTAAAGCGGCCTTTCAATTGCAAAAGCCAAAATCACGGTGAGTGCAAATTGCTGACCTAACTGCTCCAAAAACAGAGCACACGCAATTGCGACCAACACATAGAGTCCACCGTTGCCACTTTTGGATAGACCTAATGCTATCAATCTAAACCAGTTTCTTGGTTTAGGGCAAAACACCACAAAGTATAATGCAGCGTCCAGCTCGGCTAGTTTTGCTTTCATCATTCGAGTCACGCCTAATTGCTCACAATATCAGCATAGAAGAGCAAAATAACAAATGGGTGACACTTTTAAGACACAAATATGTAAGTTGAATCAAAGCATTGCTAAGCACAAGTATGAGAGTATACTGGTTATCGACAATCAATATTCGAGGATTCAATATGGAATACAGCACTTCTGATCTTTGCGACCACTTTGCTGATGTGGTTGATGTGCTAGAGCCTATGTTCATCAATTTTGGCGGCCAGACGTCATTTAGTGGTCGTATCACTACCGTCAAATGTTTTGAAAACAATGAGCAAATCCAAGATGTACTACAACAAGACGGTACTGGTCGTGTGCTGCTTGTTGATGGTGGAGGTTCAACTCGTCGTGCACTAGTTGATATTGATTTAGCTGAGCTAGCGGTCGAGAACAACTGGCAAGGTATCATCGTTTACGGTGCGGTGCGCCATGTTGATGAGCTAGAAGAAAGCGATATTGGCATTCAAGCGATCGCTTCTATCCCAGTGGCAGCAGATAGCAGTGGCAGCGGTGAAGTTGGCATTCCCGTTAATTTCGCAGGTGTCTCTTTTTACGAAGATGATTTTGTTTACGCCGATTCCACCGGCATTATCATCTCTGCAGAAGAGTTAGTTTTAGAAGATGATAACGAAGACAATTAAGCGCTAGAAGTAACAGTCATGAGTACAGCAGTCCGTATATATGATGAAAGTGATATTGCCACTTTTGTCAGTGCAAGAGCCGGTGAAACCAGAATTTGGCAAAGCATAAGCTTTTTACAATGTGATCATGACTACGCGGCTTCGCTTAGAGACGCGGCCCAATTTGGGATCCGTTATGTGTTGTTGGGGATCCCTGAAGATATAGGTCCGCGCGCCAATTGCGGGCAAGGCGGCGCCGAGCTCGGTTGGCGAGCCTTCTTAAAACGCTTTTTAAATCAGCCCGATAACCAGTTTTTGTCGGGCGATAAGATTTTGTTGCTAGGCGAGGTGGATACCCACGCTATTCAAACACGTGCACTATCGCTCGATAATACTAATAGCGAACAGCTAGCACAGTTACGCACTCTCTGTGCTGACCTCGACAACCAAGTTATTGCAACCCTAGCACCTATCTTTGCAGCAGGCTTAGAGCCGATCATCATCGGTGGTGGCCACAATAATGCTTTTGGTATTTTGCAGGCACATTTTGAAGCCAGCAAGCGTGCTGCAGGTGCTATCAACTTTGACCCTCACGCTGACTTTAGAGCTTGTGAAGGTAGACATAGCGGTAATGGCTTCAGTTACGCGCATCAAGCTGGTAGCTTGTCACATTATCATGTCATTGGCTTGCACGAGCACAAAAACAACCAAACAATCCTTACTCAATTGCAAAACGCTGGATTCGGATTTTCAAGTTATCAAGCAATAAAAACCAGACAAACTCAGAGCTTATCCGCATCACTCGATAAAGCGTTGGCGACGATGCCAAGTGACATTCCATTAGGCGTAGAGTTAGACGTTGATGCCATCGTCGGTATGCCTGCAAGTGCCCTGACCTATCAAGGCTTCACAACTAGCGATGCCGAATATTTTGTTTACCGTATGGCTCAGACTCGAAATGCTAAATATTTGCACTTATGTGAAGCAGCCCCAGCTAGACACCCACTTGGTGAGCAGGCAGGTATCGAACATTGTGGCCAAATACTAACAAACCTTACAAACGCTTATTTAAGTACCCGTCAACAGAAACGCTAAACACTGTCACAGCCAAAACCAATGTAAAGGTAAGCCGCTCCTAATTATTGAGGCAGCCTTTGTTTGAGCCAACTGATCAAAATATTGCTGTTCTGTGGTCGAGAAAAGTAAAACCCTTGCGCTGCCACCGTGCCAATGCTTTTTACAAACTCGAGTTGCCCGAGAGATTCAATACCCTCGCCAATCACGCGACAGTGCTTTTCTTGATGCATCTCTACAATGCCTTTTACCAAGGATTTGGTATGCCCCATATGCTCAGGTTCTTGCGTCATATTGCGCGACAGTTTCACGTACTCAAAACGCAGTGCCGGTAATTTAGCAAGCACCAGCGGTGCATCACCAAAGCTATCGACACACATTTTTACACCCAAGTTCTTCAAACGACTGATCATCGCAATTTCTTGCTCATCTAGTTCGGCAAGCATACTAGCTGGACACTCGATAATGATAGCACCGGGGCTTAACTGATGGTTGAGCATGGTGTAATCAATAAACTCGATAAAGCTTTCGCTCAACAGCTCAGCACCAAAGACATTTATACTGATGGGAACGCTGATCCCTTCCATTTTCAGTGCCAATGCGATTTCGCAAGCGCGCTCTAGTACATATTCAGCAACGGGAATAGCAAGTCCAACTAAACGAATATCATCAATGAACTCATTGGCACTTAAAATCCCTTGCTTTGGATGCTGCCAGCGCAACAGTAATTCCACAAACTCAATACTGTTATCTTCATGACGAACGACTGGATGAAAATAGAGCTCAAATTCAGATCGAAAGTTGATTTTAGCTAACTCCGACAACCTAACCTGTTGCTCCAGTCGATGAATTTGCATACGTTGTTGATACGGTACGACTTGTTGATGGCTATGCTGATGCGCTTCTGATTGTGTATCTAGCGCTAAAAACACGCAAGAAATCAGGTTCTCAAGTTGCCCCATTTCTTCATCGCAATTTACGTAACTCGCACGCATCATGATCTCTAACGTACAGCTACCAACATTGAATGGCTTTAAAGTGCTGTTTGATATTTCCTCTATCAGCTGCTCATGAAAGTGCTTACCATGCTTTAACGAACATATAAACGCAAAGTTAAGACCACCTAGATGCGCCATTTTCGCAGTTTCATTGCCATGAGTGATGGCCATAACATCACCGGATTGCAAACATTGCGCAATACGATTAGCCGATTGAGCTAACAGCAAGTCACCAAACTCACGCCCCAAATGAAAATTTACCTGCTCGAAACCCATGAGACGGACTAGCACGAGCATACAAGGGCTCCCTTCCGTTTGGCGATATTCATTAAAAGCACGTTTAAAACTTTGCCGACCAGGTAACCCCAAACTTTCATGCTCGGTGTGGTCATCATTGTGTTCTTTCAATTCAAATTCATTTGCGCTGCTATACGCTTGATAGGCAAGGAAAAGAATATACATAAACACAATGACAATTGCGCCATGCTGGGCAGGAAATGTCCATAGATATTCAGACACAGTCCACATTACCAAAGTGACTATCGCCGCAGCACTTATCAACAATAAGCCACTTTTGTGCTCCTGTAAGCCATGGAATAAATATAAGAGTATCGTCAGAGTAAGTAAATGTAATGTAGTGATATTGCCCGTAAAGGCGAGCAGTATTGCAAGTGTTGCACTGCTAAGGTGAGCCAGCTTGAGCATACCTGAGGGGCACTGCAGCATTAATGCTAACGCCCCCATTACAATGGCTCCAGCCATGCCAGCCATCATTGGCGTAATTAGTATCGCTATTCCTTCAGACAGCAATAATTCCGTGGCTCCGCCACTAGCTGTTGAAATTGAAAGCATAATTTGTTGCTTATAAAAGGATCATTACTGATTAAGTTTACCTAAGATCCACAAATTTGACAGGTCCGCTACACCAAATTGATAACTTAACTGTGCAGGATGGGTAATGCCCCATAACGCTAAGTCCGCCCGCGTTCCAACTTTCAATACTCCACGATCGCTCAACCCCAAGGCTTTCGCAGCATTAACCGTAACACCGCAAAGCGCTTCTTCCGGTGTCATTCTAAATAATGTGCATGCCATATTTAGCATTAATCGCAGTGAGCACAAAGGCGCAGTACCCGGATTGAAGTCGCTCGCGAGTGCCATTGCTACTTTGTGCTTTCTGAGCAAGTCAATTGGTGGTAATTGCGTTTCTCGTAAGAAATAAAAAGCACCAGGTAAAAGCACCGCAGTAACGTCCCCTTTCGCCATTGCTTCCACACCTGCTTCATCAAGATATTCAATATGATCCGCTGAAAGCCCTTTAAACTTTGCCACCAGCTCGCTGCCATGCTGATTAGATAGCTGCTCAGCATGACATTTAACCTGTAATCCCAACTGTTGTGCTCGAGTAAATACTTGCTCAGTTTGCTGATAGGTAAATCCCACGTTCTCACAAAATACATCAACAGCCGTTGCTAATTGGCGCGAAGCAACTTGTGGCAGCATCTCATCACAGACTAAATCAATGTAGGCTTGGCTATTATCTTTGTATTCTGGGGGTAATGCATGTGCGCCCAAGAACGTGCTATGCACATCAATCGGGTGATGCTCATTAAGTAGTTGATTAATTTCTAGCAGTTTTAGCTCATTTTCAACGTCGAGGCCGTAACCCGATTTACTTTCAACCGTTGTAACCCCTTCTTTGAGTAGACTATTCAAGCGGTTCTTACCGTTAACATACAGCGTTTCTCTGTCTGCCAATCGTGTCGCCTTAACAGTACTTGCGATACCACCACCTTGCGCGGCAATCTCTTGATATGACGCCCCCAGTAATCGTTGCTCAAATTCGTTGGCCCGAGAGCCTGCAAATAAAATATGCGTGTGGCAGTCGATTAACCCTGGGGTCAACCATTGGCCATTGGCTTTATGAATAGGTGTTGCAATGGCGTCAACCTCAGGTAATTCACTACGAGGGCCTAACCAATTAATTTTGCCATCTTTAATGGCGATCGCTGCGTTTTCTATCGCACCATAAGGGGTATCCAAATTGGGATCCATAGTTGCAATATTAACATCGATAATAAGCAAATCGGCTTCTAACATCATACTTGTCCTAATCTAAATCAAATCCATATGCCAACACATTGAAAGAAACTCGCTCACTGCGAGATTTATTCATTGAGTCTATCAGGGATACTTGTATATACAAGAGAAGTGTGCCATCTTTATTTACATAAATATGAACTCGAGACAACAATTGTGCCTGAGCTTCCTAAATTTGCGCTGATAAAACAATATATTATCGATAATATTCGCGCCGCGCGCTGGCTCGAAAACGAGCGCGTACCGTCGGAAAATGAGTTAGCTGACCAATTTAATGTTAGCCGAATGACCGCAAGACGAGCACTAAGCGAGCTAACTGAAGCCGGAATTTTAACTCGTAGCCAAGGCCTAGGTACTTTTGTTGCCAGTTTTAAATCTCAGTCTTCGTTACTTGAGATCCGCAATATTGCCGACGAGGTCAACGCACGCAATGGCAAATACTCATGTACCGTACTAACGCTTGAACTTATTGCAGCAGTAGCGCCTATCGCCATTGCACTCGGTGTAGAAGCGGACGCGCCAGTCTACAGAAGCGTGATTGTACATAATGAAAATGAACAACCACTGCAAGTCGAAGAGCGCTTTGTCAATCCACAGTTGGCACCGGAGTATTTAGACCAAAACTTTGAACTGACTACCCCTCATGAATATTTATCTCAAGTCGCGCCGCTCACAGAGGCTAGACACACCGTTGAAGCTGTTATGCCATCACGAGAGGTTTGCCAGTGGCTTGGGCTTTATAATGAAGAACCATGCTTACAAATGATCCGCCGAACTTGGTCTGCAAAAGGCATTGTTAGCTTCGCGAGGTTAATTTCGCCAGGCAGTAAATATCGCTTAGGTGGTCATCTCACCTTTAAGCAAAGGTCATAACACATAAAGTGTCGCCAAACATCGCGGCAGGTAAATCAAAACGACCTGGCGGCCTAGGCTGCCATGCAATACAAATAAACTAACAACCTAGCGAAACTAAGCAATAGCTGCAACTAGACGTTTCACTTAGGTTGTATATACAACAGGAGAGAGCAGAATGAGTGACAACCCAAGATTAGACCCTAGCCGCGAGATCCGTGCGCCACGAGGTACAGACATTACCGCAAAGAACTGGCTTACTGAAGCCGCAAAGCGCATGTTGATGAATAACCTTGACCCTGAAGTTGCTGAGCACCCAAATGCACTAGTAGTTTATGGCGGTATTGGCCGTGCCGCTCGCGACTGGGCATGCTTCGATAAAATTGTCGAAACGTTAGACCGCTTAGAAGAAGATGAAACCTTACTGGTGCAATCAGGTAAACCTGTTGGCGTATTCAAAACTCATAGCAACGCTCCTCGCGTATTAATTGCTAACTCAAATTTAGTACCACATTGGGCTAACTGGGATCACTTCAACGAACTCGATAAAAAAGGCCTGATGATGTACGGCCAGATGACCGCTGGCTCTTGGATCTATATTGGCTCACAAGGCATAGTACAAGGCACATACGAGACCTTTGTAGCAATGGCAAAGCAACACTTTAATGGTGAGGCAAAAGGCAAGTGGATCTTAACCGGTGGCCTTGGCGGCATGGGTGGCGCGCAACCACTCGCAGCAACTATGGCAGGCTTTAGCGCCCTCGTTGTTGAATGTGATGAGTCACGAATCGATTTTCGCCTTAACACACGCTATGTTGACCAAAAGGCAACCACACTTGATGACGCGTTAGCTATCATTGATGAAGCTAAAGCTGCTGGGCAACCGGTATCAGTTGGCCTGTTGGGCAATGCTGCGGATGTGTATGCTGAATTGGTTGAGCGCAATATCACGCCTGACGTAGTGACAGATCAAACTTCTGCGCACGATCCATTAAACGGCTACTTGCCGCAAACATGGACAATGGCTCAGGCAGCCGCGCTTCGCGAAAGTGATCCACAAGCCGTTGTAAAAGCCGCAAAACAATCTATGGCGGTGCAAGTACAAGCCATGCTAACGCTGCAATCGCGCGGGGCCGCAACAACTGACTACGGGAATAACATTCGCCAAATGGCCTTAGAAGAAGGGGTTGATAACGCCTTTGATTTCCCAGGCTTTGTTCCAGCCTATATTCGTCCACTGTTTTGCCAAGGTATAGGTCCATTCCGTTGGGTTGCGCTGTCTGGCGATCCTGAAGATATTTATAAAACAGACGCGAAAGTTAAAGAGCTTATCCCAGACGACCCACACCTTCACAATTGGTTAGACATGGCGCGTGAGCGCATTCAATTCCAAGGCCTGCCTGCTCGTATTTGCTGGGTTGGACTGAAGGACAGAGCGCGTTTAGCACGAGCATTCAACGAAATGGTCAAAAATGGAGAACTCAAAGCGCCGATTGTGATTGGTCGTGATCACTTAGATTCCGGCTCTGTAGCCAGTCCAAACCGTGAAACGGAATCGATGATGGATGGTTCAGATGCAGTATCAGACTGGCCGTTACTCAATGCCTTGTTAAACACGGCTGGCGGTGCAACTTGGGTCTCGCTGCATCACGGCGGTGGCGTTGGTATGGGCTTCAGCCAACATTCGGGAGTCGTTATTGTGGCAGATGGCACAGACGAAGCTGATGCTCGCTTATCTCGCGTATTATGGAATGACCCAGGTACCGGTGTAATGCGTCATGCCGATGCCGGCTATGACATAGCCAAAGACTGTGCAAAAGAACAAAAACTAGATTTACCTATGCTGGAAGGAAAGTAAGTATGTACTCACTAAATTTAATCCCAGGCCAATTGACTTTAAACACGTTACGAAAAATCAATCAACAGCCTGTTCATCTCAGCTTAGACGAATCAGCGAAAGCCGCTATTGCTAACAGTGCAGACACAGTTCAGCAAGTGATCAAAGAAGGGCGCACCGTTTACGGCATTAATACGGGTTTTGGCTTGCTGGCCAACACCAAAATTGCAAAAGACGAATTAGAGTTGCTACAACGCTCTATTGTACTGTCGCACGCAGCCGGTATTGGCGAGTTAATGGACGATAGTACCGTTCGACTCATGATGGTGCTAAAAATCAATTCACTCTCTCGTGGCTTCTCTGGGATCCGCTTGGATGTAATTGAATTCTTAGCAGCCTTGGTTAATGCCGAAGTCTATCCTTGCGTGCCCAAAAAGGGCTCAGTTGGGGCATCAGGCGATCTCGCCCCACTATCGCATATGTGTTTACCAATCCTTGGCGAAGGCCAGGTTCGCTATCGTGGTGAGCTTATCGATGCCATCGATGGGTTAAAAATAGCAGGACTTGAACCACTTACTTTAGCTGCAAAAGAAGGCCTCGCACTACTTAACGGTACACAAGCATCTACAGCCTTTGCACTGCAGGGCCTATTCAGAGCTGAAGATCTTTATGCGCAAAGCTGTGTCGTTGGTTCAATGAGCATTGAAGCGGCTATGGGCAGTCGCTCACCATTTGATGCGCGTATTCACGAAGTCCGTGGTCAGCAAGGCCAAATTGACACCGCAATGGCGTTTAGAGATATCTTACAAACTCGCTCAGAAATAAGTGATGCGCATGTTGATTGTGAAAAGGTACAAGATCCTTATTGCTTGCGTTGTCAACCACAGGTGCTTGGAGCCTGTTTAACTCAGATCCGTCAAGCCGCTGAGGTGATCCTCGTAGAATCCAACGGGGTAACAGATAACCCGCTGGTATTTGCTGATGCTGGGGATATTATTTCTGGCGGCAACTTCCACGCTGAGCCTATCGCGATGGCGGCTGATAACCTAGCGCTTGCCATTGCTGAAATTGGTGCATTGGCTGAACGTCGTATCGCGCTGCTTATTGATTCGAGCTTATCAAAATTGCCTCCCTTCTTGGTTAACAATGGCGGTGTAAACTCGGGCTTTATGATTGCGCAAGTCACCGCTGCAGCACTGGCCTCTGAAAACAAAACACTCGCACATCCTGGTAGTGTTGACAGCCTCCCAACCTCCGCAAACCAAGAGGACCATGTTTCCATGGCAACCTTTGCGGCAAGACGCTTACAGGAAATGGCTGACAACACCCAAGGTGTACTCGCAGTTGAATATCTTGCTGCAGCGCAGGGGTTAGATTTTAGAGCGCCACTTAAGCCATCTGACAAAGTGGCTGCAGCTCAGCAAATATTACGAGCAGTCGTGAGCTTTTATGACAAAGATAGGTATTTTGCACCTGATATTGAAAGCGCCAATGCGTTATTGGGTCAAGCTGCACTGGCGCACCTACTACCAGCACAACTCTTACCTTCAGCCTAACTCAGATTCATTAACAATCGGATGATGGTAGGCAAAGCCGAGTTCGGTAATACGCTCGGCTTTAATTATACGCGCTTCTTCTTTTGACGAAGCAAAACTTGGCATCTCACTCCCTAACTTTTCACAGTGATATTGATAAAACGCCTGTCTCGTGGGGTGTGCTGGATAGCAAACATTATAAATGTCTGCTGCATCCTGCCACTGTGCGATCACGGTATTTATTGCAGTAACAACATCGCCCCGATGAACCATATTCACTCTACCATTCGCTGAGCTAGACAAAGCCTTACCTGCTACAAATCGCCCAGGTTCCCTATCGGGACCTTGAAGACCTGCTAGGCGCACAACTTTGCCGCCTGCGTTAAGCACCATCTCTTCAGCAGTTCTTAGTATATCAACACGCCTGTTGGCTTTATCAGCTAACTTACCTTGCTCATCATACTCACCATTTTCGGTGCTATAAACGCCAGTGGTAGAACACAATAAGAAGCCTGCTGCTGACATCTTCTTTGCAAGTAACAACGCCTGTTCTAACGTTTTTAAATAGTTACTATCAACATGCCTAGCTCTTGGTGGGATCGCACACACCCAATACGCGTTGTGTAAAGAAATTGAGTGCGCTAAGGTGCCGCTTTCAGTTAAGACCAGCTGCCTTGACCAGCTATGCACCTCATTAACTTGAGTTCTGGTGCCTTCAATTTGCCACCCTTGCAACTCGGCTTCGCGACACAACGCTTCACCGAGCCAACCCGCGCCCAGTACGACCAGACTGCGATTTAATACTTTCATATGAATATTACCTTAACTATGAAGTTACCTTGTATTATCAATGTAAAAGAAGTTAACGCAAACGGTGGCGTTCTCCTGTTATCTATGGTTTGATTACCGTTTGCATAAGCTAAAAATAAGAAGTGTCATGCTTGAGAATTTATCCCTTAGAAAGAAAATATTGCTGCTAATTGGCGGCACCATTTCCGTATTATTAATTATTGCATCAAGCTTTTTCGTCAGCCATATTGCAACACTCTCTCGAGATGGAATTGAACGAGAAACGCAAAGCTATATTCAAGCCGAAAAATTGGCGATGGAAGCATTCTTTGGCCAATACGGCAAAGTAGTTGAAACCTTTGTTTCTACGCCTCACAACATTCATTGGTTTGAAAATTATAATACCCGTGGCGCCGATCTGACTAAAGATAAAGACTATCAAGAGGTCAATGAAGACTTAGTTAGAATCGCCAAAGGTGATGAAAATATTCTCTCAGCTTTTATTGCCTCAGCAAACACCGGTGAATATTTTAAAGAAAATGATCGTACATCAGCATATTCAGATGGTCGACCTTACTATGCTTATAAACGCCCATGGTGGCAGGATACGCTTGATGTAGGTAAATTGTATGTTGGTCCAATTGCAACCGATATCAATACCGGTGCGGTGTCTGCTGTGATCCGTCAACCTATCTACAATAACGGCGGCAAACTCGTCGCCATGGGTGGCGTCGACTTACAGATCAATAAATTGAACGATATGGTTGAACGTATCAAGTTTCAAGATAAAGGTTTTGGCTTTTTGCTTGATGGTGATTTAAATGTTGTGCATTTATCCAAGCGTACTGGTCATTCACTCTCTACCACAGATGAAGGCGAGAAAGGCAAAGAAGGTCTAGATGGCCTTGAATCCCAGTTTGCCAATACATCAGGCTTTGACGATCTAAACGCCGCTATCAAGCGTAACCCCGTTGGCAATAGTACGGTCACGTTCAAAGGGGAAGCGTATTATGTTGTTTATGACAATGTGAAATTAGACAACCCCCTATTGGATTGGCACGTTGGCCTACTCATTCCGGTGTCGCTGATCGAAGCGCCAGTAAATGACGCCGTCATGAGCACAATCACAGCCTTGATTATTATCTTAGCCATTATCGTGGCAATGATCTTGCTCGCCACGCAAATGATCACCAAACCGATTGTAGCGCTTACCGAAACCATGCGAGACATCGCATCGGGTGAAGGCGACCTAACTAGACGTATCGATATCACCAGTAAAGATGAAGTTGGTCAACTCGCGCTGCATATGAATACCTTCATCGATAAACTTAGAGCAATGATGCTCGATACCGCAGCACAAGCTGAGCAATTAAGTAATGCTTCCGCCCAGTTGCGTGAAGTCTCAAACAATACTAACAGTGAGATTCAGCGCGAAAAAGAACAGGTGGATAGCGTAAGCGCGGCAGTGACCGAGATGGCAGCTACTGTGACTGAAATCTCACGTAATGCACAACAGACCAACCAAGCCGCTGATGTCGTGCAACGTATTACCAATGAAGGTGCAGGACGTTCATCACAAGCCCAAGAAGTCATGACTGAACTTGCACTTCATATTGGTGAGGCCGCAAAAGTGGTTGCCGGGCTTGAACAAGAAACCAGCAACATAGGTGCTGTTATCGATGTGATTAACGGTATTGCTGAACAGACGAACTTACTGGCACTCAATGCCGCCATAGAAGCCGCCAGAGCGGGCGAGCAAGGTCGAGGCTTTGCGGTGGTTGCTGATGAAGTAAGATCGCTTGCAAGCCGCACGCAAGAGTCTACCGATGACATCCGCAATATGATCTCTCGTTTACAGCAAATTGCACAACAAGCTTCAGTGATGATGCAACAAGGTCAAGACCGCGCAGAGGGAACCGTAGAGGAAACTCAGGCCGTGCTTGATGCCTTGAAAGAAATCACGGAATCGGTCACGACAGTACAAGACCAGAGTCATCAAATTGCCACATCAACAGAGCAGCAAACCGTTGTTGCAGAAGATATTAACAATAGCCTTAACCAAATTAATGAGCTCGTTAATAGCACTGCCAACCATGCCAATGTACTGGCAGATGAAGCCCGCGACTTGAACGACTTAGCCAAGGCGCTTAACTCAACGGTCAACCAATTTAAGCTTTAATCAAACACTAAAACACGTCGCAATCGCGGCGTGTTTTGATCTGAGGCAAACCTAACCCAAGCGGTAAAAAGTACACTGACACTCTTAATAAAACTCGAGAGTGCGTATCGTGATTAATTTACCTATTTGGAATGATTCCCTTATCAACAAGTACAATATATCTGGTCCTAGATATACCTCATATCCAACGGCCTTGTCGCTTGAATCTGGCTACAGCCAAAAAGAGTTACAAGCGGCGATTACGGGCTCTAAATCTCGCTCACTCTCGCTGTATATTCATATCCCTTTCTGTCATCAACTATGCTACTACTGTGGCTGTAATAAAATCATTACTCGTCATCAATCCAAAGCTGACGTTTACCTAGACTACTTAGAACAAGAAATAGCAGCAAAAGCGCCGCTATTTTCTGAGTATCGTGTAGAACAACTTCATTTAGGCGGTGGGACACCAACTTTCTTAACTACCGAGCAAATGACACGTCTAATCGAAATGCTGAATAGTGCATTTAATTTCTCTCAAAGTGCACAGCGTGGTATTGAAATAGATCCAAGATCACTTGCACCAAATATGATGCGACATCTACACGATCTCGGATTTAATCGTGTATCTTTTGGCGTACAAGATTTTAATGATGAAGTACAAGCTGCGGTAAATCGCCCACAGCATCTAGATGAAGTTCTAGCTATCTTAACGGAAGCGAGAACGCTCGGTTTTAAATCTATCAATATGGATATGATCTATGGGCTACCATTTCAAACAGTAGAGAGCTACAAGCAAACGGTTGAGCAACTTATCGCGCTTTCTCCTGATAGAGTCTCTGTATTTAACTATGCCCATCTTCCAGATAGATTTGCAGCACAGCGTAAACTAAAAGAATCCGACATGCCGAGTGCGGGAGAAAAACTTGAAATCTTTAAGCAAACACTGGAACAGATGACCTCTGCTGGGTATCAATTCATCGGTATGGATCACTTCGCCAAAAAAGACGATGAACTGGCTATGGCGCAAAATGAAGGGCATCTACATCGTAATTTTCAAGGCTACACCACTCATGGCGAGTGTGACCTGTTAGGTCTTGGTGTGTCATCCATTTCTCAAATTGGTCACATGATTTTGCAAAATGAAAAAGAGTTAAAACCTTATTATCAGGCTTTAAGTGATAAAAGGTGTGCGATCACTAAAGGGATAACTTTAAGTGGTGATGATGAAATACGCGCGGCTGTGATCAAACAGCTTATTTGTCATTTTGAGTTAGATAAAAAGGTGTTCGAGCAACGTTATGATATAAATTTTGACGAATATTTCGTTCAAGCTCTTAACGCTCTCGAGCCGCTAGCAGCAGATGGACTGGTAGAGCTGAATGAACACACCATAAAAGTTACCAGTAGCGGTAATTTATTTATTCGTATCATTTGCATGTGCTTTGATGCCTACTTACAAAACCAAATCAAAAACACCCGCTTCTCTCGCGTTATTTAACCACCTTACTCTCTCTAAGTTACCACGATCTCCCACGTTACTGTGTTTATGGTGGGAGTGAAGTGCGTCTCGCGAGATTTTATGTTTCTCAAATAGCAAAAAACCATCACATTGCTGAAACTGGCTTTGAAATACATGGTTTTTTTACCGAAATTTTCATTGCAACCCATCGGCGGGTGAACCACCTCCTACGATACATGTTTATACAGTGGTAGGAGCGAGTTTACCTCGAGAGGTTTTAATTGGCTTGCGAGGTTTTCTATACCCCAAACAGCAAAAAACCCGTCGCATTGCTGCAACGGGTTTCTCTTATTTGGCCCTGGCGATGTTCTACTTTCACATGGGTAATCCACACTATCATCGACGCTGTTTTGTTTCACTTC